>MTOQ01000060.1 GCA_002011735.1 Nitrospirae bacterium JdFR-81
ATTAAAAGGGAGGCTGGATAAATTGATTTTAAGATTGATGGCCAAGCCTATAGAGATGTTAAAGGGAATATCTTACGCGGACAATATTTTGATCGAACCAGCAGCCCATTTCGCGGACAGTCAATTTTGATCTAACACGGGTTCTTTTTTGAGGATCTTGAGGAATGCATCAACCACCTGGGGATCGAACTGTGTGCCCCTGTGCTTTATGAACTCGGATATCGCATACTCCTTGCCAGGTGCGGGTCTGTAGGGTCTGTCAGATGTCATGGAATCAAATGAGTCGGCGACATGCAGTATCCTCGCACCCATGGGTATCTCATCGCCCTTAAGGCCATCAGGATAACCCTTGCCATCGATCCTCTCATGGTGATGCCTTATGATTGGCAATATGTCACTGAATTCGTCAATGTGCTTGAGTATCCTGACTGCCTCAACCGGGTGCCTCTTCACGATCTCAAACTCCTTGTCATTGAGTTTCTCGGGCTTATCAAGGAGATAATCGTATGTGCCTATCTTCCCTATGTCGTGGAGCAGGCCTGCAAGGTGGAGCCTCTTTAATCCATTGCCGTTGAAGCCCATGGTCTGTGCGATCCTGCGTGCATAGTTTGCCACCCTCTCTGAGTGACCCCTTGTCCAGTGGCTCTTTGCATCAAGGGCGTTCACCATTGCGAGGATGAACTTGTCAAAGAGGGATTTGAGTTTTTCATGGACCTCATAGAGGTCCTCCAACATGTTCAGGAAGGCATCCTTGGTCTTTATCTGCTCTGCCTCTTTTGCCTTAAGCGCATTTATGGCCTCTGCGTATATACCTATAAGCTCCCTGTAGTCATCCAGTGAGAGTCCTTTGATGTAGGGCTCCTCGGACATCAGGCCTCCACCATCTTGAGCCTCTTTATCTCCTCGTTCAGCCGCCTTATCTGCATCTTGAGCTCCCTCATCCTTGCCTCCCTGTCAATCGTTATCCTGTAGAACCTCTCCAGTTCATCGACCCTCTTCTTGAGCTCTCTCTCAGAAGCATGGAGCTTCTGCTGAGTCTCTTTGAGCTCTGTCACATCTGTGCCGATGATTATGTGATGCAGAAGATCGCCTGATTCATCCCTTATTGTGTAAAAACTCAGATACAGCCATATCCCCTTCTCTGTCCTTACCTCCCTCCTTATGATCCTGTCCGATGTCTTCAGCTCATCAGGATTAAAAGGCAGGAAATCGGTGCACCTCTGCCCAACCAGCTCCTTTATAGGCACCCCTGTGAGCTCCGCAAAACTCCTGTTACACTTTATTATGCGGAAGTCCTTATCGACGAGCAGGATTATCTCACTTGCATTGTCAAATGTCATCTCCCACTGGGCCTTTGCATTCATTATCTCATTAAAAAGCCAGGCCCTGTCCTCTTCTGCCTTCTTCCTGTCCGTGATATCCCTTACTATATGGATCAGTCCAACCAATTGACCCCTTTCATCGAATCGTGGCATCGCCCTTATCTCGATATATCTGCCAAGGTGTGGCTCAAACATCTCAAATGTGGCAGGCTTGCCTGTCTTCAGACACTCGCAGCTTGGACAGCCCTCTGGAGGGCATTCTTTCCCGTGATAATAGTTAAAACACTTTATCACCTTGTTGAGTCCAAGTTCCGGAAGTTTCAGTATCTCCTTTGCCGCACGGTTTGCCAGGAGGATATTGAAGTCCCTGTCATGGATGGTGATCATGTCTGTAATACCGTCAAAGGTCTCCTCCCAGTCATGCCTCACCTCGGCAGCCACCCTTTCTGCCTCTCTCTGTTCAGTGATATCGATGGCCGTCTCGATAACACTGACCACCCTGCCATCCTTGTTCTTTATTGGAGAGGCGACAAGGTGGTAGAGTCTGCCGTTTGAACACCTCTCTGTCCACGCCGTGTGAACTCTGCCTGTCTCAAACGCCTTTTTAGCAGGGCAGTAATCGCATATCCTGTCTCGTGGTGGTGAATAGAATGATTTATAACAGAGGGGCCTGGTAGAAGGGTCTATATGAGGGAATGCGTCCCTGAAGTTCTTATTCATCCACAGTATCTCCATCTCAGGGCCCAGGATGACGATGCCTATGGCGATGTGATCAAGCAGTGAACGGATGAAACCCTCTATACCCTTACCCCTAAGGGTACTCTTAGGGAGGATGAAACGCAGGGGATGGAGGGAGCTCTCAGGTGCTATCATGCTCTGCTCCTTAATTAAAGATATCCTCTTACATAATGTCAGCCCCTTACCATATCAAAATTTTAACACATAAAATCAAAAATGTAAAGTATCTTTATCTTTGTATCTTGAGAGCTCCTCCCTGAGCTGTTCTATCTCCTCCTTCAGCTCCTTCATCCTTAGCTCTCTATCCACGGCCATCTTATAGAACCTCTCAAGCTCCTCCATCCTCTCCCTTATTTCCTTCTCTGCCCTGACACGGTCTGTGATGTCTATAAGGGTCCCTATAATAGCAGGCCTGCCTCTGTATTCTGTCCTTGAACCGTACGCCTCGACATGGATGACTCTCCTGTCCTTTGTCAGCCCCCTGAATGTGTAGTTTACAGAATCGACCTCGCCTGACAGCCTCTTTCTGAGGTTCCTCTCCACAATGGGCCAGTCATCTGGCAGGGTCAGATCCTTTGGCCCTTTTTTATCTATCAGCTCCTCAACACTGTAGCCGAATATCTCTGCTAATTTCGGATTACAATATTTGAACACACCATCCTGGATCAGGTATACACCCATAATGGACTTTGTCACAAGGATCCTGAACTTTGCCTCTGACTCCCTGAGGGATCTTTCAACCTCCTCCCTTCTCTCTATCTCTTTCTTCAGGGCGCGAGTCCTTAGCTCTATCATGGTATTTAATAAGACCGCTACACCAACAAGGACCAGGATTATTACGCCTCCACCTGCGATCACCCATTTTACCCATGAGGGTGGAATACTGATGCTGGCACCGCCGATCCAGTGGTCTAATGACTTATAATAGATAGAATTCCTGTTGCCTTTGAACTCTCTGAGATACTTATCTATGGTCTTTATAAGGTAAGGGGTGTGCCTTGCATTCTTTGGCAGCGCAAACCTCAGCTCAACAGGACAGCATACTATCGGGCTCCTCTTTATATGGGTGTAGTTTCTCTCGTGCATTATCCCGTAAAGCCTGCTTGTAATCCCTGCATCGGCCTCGCCATTGCTCAGGAGCTCAAGGACCTCATCATATCCGCTCACCTCCATGAACAGTGGCTCTATATTGAATTTCCTTGCAAGTTTCCTTATCCCTTCATAATATATGTCTCCTCTGACGCCCACTACCCTCTTATTATGGAGATTGAGGAAAGAGCTTATATCATTACCTATCCTCACATATATCCGTCCCCAGTTTGAGAAGATGGTCTCATCCGTAAAGGCATACCTCCTGCTCCTTTCCTCTGAATACGCAATGTCTGTCATGAGGTCTATCTTGCTGCTTTGGAGCATCTTCAGGCACTCAGGCCACAGGCATTCCACATATTCAATCTCCCATCCCTCCTTTGATGCGATGGCCTCGATGATGTCGATATAGAGGCCACGGGCCTTGCCCTGCTCATCAATAAAGACGAGTGGTTCATTCTGATACACACCTACCTTTATATTTATCTCAGCAGCCAGAAGGTAGGGAGGCAGGATGCTTAAAAGCAGGATTATAAAGACGATCTTTTTCATGATTTAGGTGTCTCAATAAAGTATATAACTTTTTTCATAAATTGCAAGGATTTTTCTAATTGTTCATATAATTTTTGTAAAAAATAGAGATAAATATTATAATTAATAAAATGTCAAGATCAAAAAAGGCCTTGATAACCGGCATCACAGGACAGGATGGATCGTACCTTGCAGAGTTCCTTCTCTCTAAGGGTTATGAAGTGCATGGCCTTATAAGGAGGGCGAGTACCTTTAATACAAAAAGGATCGATCATATTTATGTCGACCCTCATATGAAAGATGTAAGGCTCTTCCTCCATTATGGAGACCTTTCGGATGCCGGTCAGCTCACAAACCTTATCTACAATATCCAGCCTGATGAGATATATCACCTTGGTGCCCAGAGTCATGTAAAGGTGAGCTTTGAGATCCCCGAATATACAGGTGATATAACGGCCCTTGGGACGACAAGGCTGCTTGAGGCGATAAGGAGGAGCGGGATAAAGACAAGGTTTTATCAGGCCTCCTCCTCAGAGATGTTCGGCTCAACACCACCTCCACAGAATGAAAGATCACCATTTCACCCACGCAGTCCGTATGCTGCTGCTAAGGTATATGCCTACTGGATGACGGTTAACTACAGGGAAGGTTATAACATGTTCGCATGTAACGGGATACTTTTTAATCATGAATCCCCAAGGAGGGGTGAGACGTTCGTTACAAGAAAGATTACCATGGCGCTGGCAGGGATACTTTCAGGCAAGCAAGAAAAACTCTATCTTGGCAATCTCGATGCTAAGAGGGACTGGGGTTACGCCCCTGAATATGTGGAATGTCAATGGTTGATATTACAGCAGGATACACCTGATGATTTCGTAATAGGTACAGGTGAAAGCCATTCTGTAAGGGAGTTTGTTATGGAGGCGTTCCAGTATGCAGGGGTAGAGATTGAATGGACAGGAGGTGGCCTTGAAGAGAAAGGGATCATTAAATCCCTGAGCTCTGAGGCAGGCAGGTCTAATGGCCTCAAAATTGGTGATGTGGTGGTAGAGATCGACCCGAAGTATTTCCGTCCTGCAGAGGTCGACTTTCTCCTTGCAGATGCATCAAAGGCAAGGGCAAAACTTGGCTGGCAACCCAGGGTGACATTTAGGGAACTCGTGAAGATCATGGTTGATGCTGATATGGAGATGTGCGGGCTTATTCCCCCAGGAGAAGGCAAAAAGATACTGTATAATAGAGAAATCCACTGGACAAAGAATAAGATGACAGTCATGTGAATATAGTAAAAGCGCTGCGGTACAAAAGGGTATTAAATATCCTTGATTAAACAGACCTTGCCAGATATAAAGCGCTTCCTATATAGAATTTTTTCATGAAGAAGGATTCAAAGATCTATATAGCAGGCCATAGGGGAATGGTGGGCTCTGCCATCATGCGCGCCCTTCAAGGGAGGGGATATAAGAATCTCATATGCCGTTCTCACGCAGAGCTGGACCTGACACGCCAGAGAGATGTTGAGGAGTTTTTTGAAGAAGAGAGGCCTGAATATGTCTTTCTTGCAGCCGCAAAAGTTGGAGGCATTCTGGCAAATGATACCTACAAGGCAGAGTTTATATATGAAAATATAGCAATCGCTGCAAATGTCATACATACCGCATATAAGACAGGAGTTAAAAAACTTCTAAATCTTGGTTCTTCGTGTATATATCCAAAGTTTGCGCCACAGCCCATGAGAGAGGAGATGCTGCTTACCGGTGTCCTTGAGCCCACAAATGAACCATATGCAATTGCAAAGATATCAGCATTAAAACTATGTAGATATTATAATGAACAATACAAAACAGACTTTATATCCGTGATGCCAACCAATCTCTATGGACAGAATGATAATTTTAATCTTGAGACCGCCCATGCCCTGCCAGCGCTTATTAGAAAATTTCACCTCGGTAGACTCCTGAGAACAGGAGAACTTGACCTTGTCAGAAAGGACTTAAAAAGGCATCCTATTGGTTTTGGGCTTAATGGAGAGGACATATCAGATATGGACTCGATCATCAGGGTGCTCAAGAAAGTTGGCATTACCGGTGAGTATGTGACACTATGGGGGACCGGAGAGGTTTACAGGGAATTCATGCATGTTGATGATCTTGCAGAGGCGTGTATCTTTTTAATGGAGAATTACAGTTATGATGATATAGGAGAATTTATAAACATTGGCACAGGAACAGACGTAAAGATAAAGGAACTTGCCCTTCTTGTAAAGGAGATTGTTGGTTTTGAAGGTGAGATAAGGTACGACACTTCAAGGCCTGACGGAACCCCAAGGAAGCTCCTTGATGTTAGTAGAATAAATAGGCTTGGCTGGAAGGCCAGGATAAGTCTTGAGGAAGGCATAAGGGATACATATCAATGGTATCTCGATTTTCAGAAGGAGGGATAGTCTTTTAAATTGACCAAACAGGAGAAGATTCGATATTTTGATTCACTCGCGTCCGAAAGGGATAGATGGAGGGAGAAGAATCGTTTTTATCATGAAGAGATCGAGCGATATCTGCGATATCTGATACCATTGGGTTCTTCCATTATTGAGATCGGATGTGCCACCGGTGATACCCTTGCCTCATTGAATCCAGGCAGGGGAGTTGGTATAGACATCAGCCCTGGCATGATAGAGATAGCAAAGAGGAAACATCCACATCTTGAGTTCAGGGTGGATGACTTTGAGGCATTGAGTATCGATGAGAAGTTTGACTATGTCTTGATTGATGGGACGATAGGCCATGTTGATGATATCCAGCTTGCCTTCAGTCAGCTGCACAGGGTCTGTAAACCCCAGACACGTGTAATAATCGTCTATTACAATTATCTCTGGGAGCCTGTGCTTAAGTTTGCAGAGGCTGTGGGTCTGAGGATGAAACACCTCCTTGAACACTGGCTACCACTTGATGATATCGCAAACCTGCTGTATCTCAATAACTTTGAGGTAATAAAAAAGGGCTACAGATGTCTGTTGCCAGTTTACATCCCTTTCGTATCCACATTCTGTAATAGATTCCTTGCCAATATGCCATTCTTCTGGAAGCTCTCATTAAATGAGATTATAGTCGCAAGACCCCTTTCACTCAGAAAGCCCCCCCAGGAGGTGACATGTTCTGTAATAATCCCATGTCGCAACGAGAGGGGGAATATAGAACAGGCAGTCTTAAGAACACCGAATATGGGCAAACATACGGAATTGATATTTGTGGAGGGGCATTCAAGAGATGGAACCCTTGAGGAGTGTGAAAGGGTGAAGGAGAAGTATAAGGAGAGGGACATCACTGTCCTTGTTCAGGATGGGAAGGGGAAGGGAGACGCAGTAAGAAAAGGGTTTGCCCATGCAAAGAACGATGTCCTCATGATCCTTGATGCTGACCTTACAGTGGCCCCAGAGGATTTACCAAAATTCTTTGAGGCCATAGTCTCGGGGAAGGGGGAGTTCATTAATGGTTCGCGCCTGGTTTATCAGATGGAAAAAGAGGCCATGCGTTTTTTAAATCTCCTTGGTAACAAGTTCTTCAGCAGGGCCTTCACATATCTGCTTGAACAGCGCATAAGGGATACCTTGTGCGGCACAAAGGTGTTGTGGAGAGAAGACTATGAGCGGATAATCGCTGGCAGGGAATACTTTGGCAATTTTGATCCCTTTGGAGATTTTGATCTGTTGTTTGGTGCCGCTAAGCTAAACCTTAAAATAGTAGAGATACCCATCAAATATCGTGAGCGGACTTATGGAAGAACCCAGATAAGTCGTTTCAGACATGGCTGGCTACTCTTAAAGATGACCCTTTTTGCAATAAAGAAGATTAAGTTTATATAATATTTAGAGTTGAGCCATGTATATACTGGGCATATCGGCCTTCTATCATGATAGTGCTGCCTGTCTTGTAAAGGATGGCAGCATAGTATGTGCCGCACAGGAGGAGCGTTTCACGCGGAAGAAGCACGACTCTTCCTTCCCTGTAAATGCGATCAATTTCTGTCTCAATTATGCAGGCATAACAAGCAGGGATCTTGACTATGTGGCATTTTATGACAAACCCTTTCTCACCTTTGAAAGGATCCTTGAGACCTATCTTACATTTGCTCCCAGAGGAATCAAGTCATTCATAAAGGCCCTACCACTGTGGATCAAAAAGAAACTATGGATGAAGGAGTACATAAAGAAGGAGCTTGATTATAATGGGAAGATTATATTCCCTGAGCACCATGAATCTCATGCTGCATCGGCATTCTTCCCATCACCATTTCAGGACGCTGCCTTTCTTACAATGGATGGTGTTGGTGAGTGGACTACCGCAAGCTTTGGTATTGGCGAGGGTAACAGGATAAGGATAATTGCCGAGATCAAATTTCCTCATTCACTCGGGCTGCTCTATTCTGCATTTACATACTATACCGGCTTCAAGGTCAACTCAGGTGAATATAAACTCATGGGACTTGCACCATATGGAGAGCCTAAATATAAAGATGTGATACTCAAGGAGCTGATCGATATAAAAGAGGATGGCTCATTCAGGATGAACATGGAGTATTTCAATTACTGTGTGGGCCTGACCATGACGAATGAGAAGTTTCACAGACTCTTTGGAGGCCCCCCAAGAAAACCAGAGTCCAAGCTTACACAGCGGCATATGGATGTGGCAAAGTCCATACAGGAGGTTACAGAGGAGATCGTTCTGAGGATGGCAAGGCATGTCAGAAAAGAAACAGGCAAAAGGTATCTCTGTCTTGCCGGGGGTGTTGCCCTTAACTGCGTGGCAAACGGAAAGATACTGCGCGAAGGCATATACGATGATATATGGATCCAGCCTGCATCAGGTGATGCAGGAGGGGCACTTGGTGCAGCACTCTTTACATGGTATCAATACCTTGAGAACGAAAGGGTTGCGGATGGGAAAGAGGACTTTCAGCAGGGCTCATACCTTGGACCTGAGTATAAGAATGGCTATATAAAGGACTATCTCGAAAGAAACAACATCCCATATACAGAACTGACCGATGAGGAGATACCCGAGAAGATAGCAGACCTGATCGCACAGGAGAAGGTCATAGGCTGGTTTTATGGAAGGATGGAGTTTGGTCCAAGGGCCCTGGGCGCAAGGTCGATAATTGGTGATGCGCGCTCTCCAAAGATGCAGGAGGTGATGAACCTGAAGATCAAGTTCCGTGAGAGTTTCAGGCCGTTTGCACCATCGGTATTAAAGGAGAGGGTCTCTGATTATTTTGAGATTGACAGAGAGAGTCCTTATATGCTCCTTGTTGCGCCTGTAAAGGATTCTATCAAAAGGGAGATGACAGAGGAGGAGAAAAGGCTCTTTGGGCTCGATAAGCTGCATGTTGTCCGTTCTACTGTCCCTGCCATCACCCATGTTGATTATTCTGCAAGGATCCAGACGGTTGATGAAAAATATAATCCCCTTTATTATAAGATGATAAAGAAGTTTGATGAGAAGTATGGCTGTCCTGTAATCATCAATACATCATTCAATGTAAGGGGCGAGCCCATTGTGTGTTCTCCAGAGGATGCGTATCTCTGTTTCATGAGGACGAATATGGATTATCTCTTGCTTGGCAACTTTCTCCTGGAGAAGAAGGAGCAGAAGCCCCTTGATAAGGATATAGACTGGCTCAAGGAGTTTGAGCTGGATTGAGGGATATTGATGCTTATTGAAGAGATTAAGAATATCAAGAGCGGAAAGGGCGAGCTACGAAAGTTTGGAATAACTGTGGGTATAGTATTCGGTATCCTTGGTGGCCTATTATTGTGGCGGGGCAGGGAGTATTACTCTTATTTCCTGATTATCTCAGCAATACTTATAGTTTCAGGCCTGTTATTCCCCAGGCTCCTTCTACCCATTCAGAAGGCATGGATGACCCTGGCCGTTGTCCTCGGCTGGTTCATGACAAGGCTGATACTGAGTATCTTGTTTTATCTCGTCTTTACGCCCATAGGTTTGATTGCAAGGCTGTTTGGTAAGGAATTCCTTGAATTAAAGATCGACAGAGCAAGGGATAGTTACTGGATATACAGGAAGGAAGAACCCTTTGATAAGAGGAGATACGAAAATCAGTTTTAGATTAGGAGGATGAGATGGGTAAGCTTTCAATCATTTCAGAGTTCTGGGATTTCCTCAAGGTGAGAAAGAAGTGGTGGCTGACCCCTATAGTGATCTTTCTTGTGCTCCTTGGCGCTCTAATTATATTTACAGAGGGATCGGCGGTGGCACCATTTATATATACACTCTTTTAGGAACGAACCCTAATAAGTATAGATGCCTTTAGAGAACAAAATAGAAAGGTTCCTTTTAAGGGGCTCGAAGTTGCCCCTTTTTTTATTGCCTTTCATCCCAATAATTGTTACTCCAGAATTGATCTTTCCTTATATAAGTGGTAAAAACTTTGCATTCAGGATTATTGTTGAATTCTCTTTTACAATGTATATTCCCCTTGCAATTTGTTACAAGAGATACCGTCCCACCATCACACCCCTTCTTATATCCATATTATTGTTTACTCTTATAGTTGGCATAGCAGATTTACAGGGTGTTAATCCGTATAAAAGTTTCTGGTCTAATTACGAAAGGATGGAGGGCTATATAACGATACTGCATCTTGCATTGTTGTTTTTGCTTCTACGAACATTCTTCAGAACTCATAGAGATTGGAAGATACTACTAAATTTACTCGTTATAAACGGTGTAGTGGTTTGCATCTATGCGATTATAAACCCCATTCCTATGAGGATAACAGGGTTTACTGAGCCATTCAGAGGGAGGTTATATGGTACCCTTGGTAATCCTCCTTTTCTCGCATCTTATCTCACATTGACTGTTTTTCTTACATCACTGCTTGGCTATATTACAAAAAGATTCTTGTTTAAGTGCTTATATATCTTAGCCATTATTTTAAATTTAGTTGTTATTTATCTCACGGCTTCAAGGGCTGCAACAGTGGCCCTCTCTTCTGGGATGATGGTCTTTTTTATAGCGTGGCTTTCTTCAACAAAGAATGAGTTAAAGAAAAGACTTTTAATTATGGGCCTTCTTGTTACTATCCTTATCATTGTCTTGATTCTTATTAATAAAAAAGGTGGGTTTTTAAATGAAAGTATGCTTTACCAAAGGTTTGCTAATATCACTTCAGACCCCTCTGTGATGTCGAGATTAGAGACATGGGAGATGGCTTGGAATGGTTTTAAGACAAGACCTGTGTTAGGATGGGGACAGGAGAATTTTATATGCATCTATACAGTTAACAAACTTCCTCTAACATCTGTGGCATATAAATTTATGGATCGTGCGCATAATATTATTATTGACTGGATCATAAATGTAGGAATAGTAGGGTTTGCTTCTCTACTCATAGTGTTTTGGACATCGATCTATGGCCTTACCAAGCTATTAAAAAAGGGAAGAATAAAAAAGTGTGAATATTTAATACTTGTGACAGCCTTCCTTGTTTACTTCATTCAAAATCTTTTTATTTTTGATACAATAAACACATATCTGATACTCTTCATCTTATTTGCGTATATTGATAATTTAAACAGTAAAGAAGTTACTTTTTTAAATGAAGATAAAAAGAGAATCGGATGGTGTATTACAATTTTTATTATCTCTTCAGGTATTTTTTTATTATCTTTTTATTTCGTAAATTTCAAACCCATCAGACAGGGATATTTATATCGTGAAATCATAGAGTCATACCCAGACAAATATCCTACATATAGACCATTAAAAAATGATCTTACCCATGCCCTTTCATACCAAAGTCTCGCGGATTCAGATATAAGAAGGCAGATGATACATATTTCAACACATATTATTAGAAACAGGCTTTTTGATATAGAAGGTGCTGAAGATTTTATAGATAGCACAGTGAAGGAAGCTGAAAAAGAATTAAGATCGGATGCCATGAATCTTGAAAAAGTGAGATTAATTATTAAGTTTTATCATGAAATTTCAAAGATTTCCCCTTCATTTATTTCTCGATTTGAATCGCTTATTAAAAGATATATAGCAGTAAATCCAGAATATGAATGGCTTTACTTTGAGCTTGCCGATGTTTATTTCTTAAAGGATGATTATCAATCTGCTTTTAATGTTTTAAATAAGGTAGCCATGAGGGCACCGTTTAATGATAAAAAACAATTTAAGCTTGCGCTGGCAGCGATTCTCGCATCGAGGGATGAGGTTGTAATGAAGAGTCTCGAGACTATTCGGAGGTTAAGACTATCGAGGGGTACCAAAGAAGGATATGACAGAGAAACTTACCTGACCGAAGACGAAATGTATCTTCTTGCTCAGGCATATGTTAAAAGGAAAGACTTTCGAAGCGCATTAGAATATTACAAAAGGCTTATAATAATCAAGCCTGAAGAGGCCCTATATCATTTCGAGATTGCTATTATTTATCTTGCCTTGGGTAAGAGAGAAGAGGCATTGAAAGAGGCTGACAGGGCCTTAAAACTCGATCCGTTGAATTATAGTGTAAAAGTTAACAGACTCTTTGATTCTACAAGAGAGAAACACCAGGTCCCCTGATTTTTTCATGTCTGATACCAATTCGAAAAAATGCGAAAATTTTGCAAAATTGCATAATTCTTTTTTTAATTTAATATTTCAGTAGTGTCCGCTAAAAAATTATCATAAGGCTTGAAACCTCTGTCAAAGGTGATAGAATATCACCTGTACAACCAATAATGACAGGAGGTTCAAGC
>MTOQ01000024.1 GCA_002011735.1 Nitrospirae bacterium JdFR-81
TCCTTGCAAAGGCAAGGATGATGCCTGATGCCATACACATGGAGGTTGGAGAGCCTGACCTTCCTCCCTCTGAGAGGGTCATGGAGGCATATGTAAAGGCGGTTAAGGAGAGGAGGTTCCACTATACCCCTGCGTCAGGTTTAATGGAGCTGAGGGAGAGGATAGCCGCCTATTATGATCATAAATACGGTGTCTCTGTATCACCTGAGAGGATAATCATCACGCCTGGAACCTCAGGTGCATTCCTTGTGGTCTTTGCACTGCTCACAGACAAAGACAGGAGGCTTGTGCTATCTGATCCATCCTATCCATGTTATAAGAACTTTGCATGTTTCCTTGATACAGAACCGATATTTATCAATATCGATCAATCCACAGGGTATGAGATAACGCCTGATCATATCAGGGATCACAGAGACATAGGTGCAATAATGGTCTCCTCTCCATCAAACCCAACAGGCAATATCTACAGGGAAGAGACATTCAGGGGATTGATAACACTCTGTGAGGAGGAGGGGCTTTATTTTATATCTGATGAGATATACCATGGCCTTGTGTATGACAGACAGGAGCATACTGCCCTTGAGTATTCAGACAGGGTCATAGTCATAAACAGCTTCTCAAAGTCATTCTGCATGCCAGGCTTCAGGATAGGATGGATGATACTTCCTGATGAACTGATCAGGAGGGCAGAGGTTATTGTACAGAACATCTTTATTGCAGCAAACACACCTGCACAGTACGCAGCACTTGAGGCATTTGATGAAGATCATCTTCGAGATGTAAGGGATACATTCAGGCAGAGGAGGGACTTTCTTTATAACGAACTGAAGGATATATTCTCGATAGATGCCATGCCTGAGGGTGCCTTCTATATATGGGCTGACATAAGCCGTTATAGTGATGATTCAATGGAATTCTGCAGGAGACTCCTTGACGAGAAGGCCGTGGCTATCACGCCTGGTATTGATTTTGGCAGAAACAGGACACAGGATCATGTGAGGTTTGCATATACCCAGGATATATCAATATTAAGGAGAGGGGTTGAGAGGATCAGGGAGTTTCTGGAGGTTGACTGAAACTCACTCCTCCATAACCTCCTCTTCCTCCTCAAACTCCTTGAGTATCTTTTTAATATTATCGTCCGTCTCCCTGAGCTTCTTCTTGCAGAGCTTTATCAGGTATGTTGCCCTCTTCACCTTCTCGGTAAGCACATCAACATCAACGGTCTCATTCTCTATCTCCTGCACTATTGCCTCAAGCTCCTCAATCGCCTCCCTGTAACTCGGTGTCTTTGCCATCCTGGTCTCCTTTCGCCCTGACGACGCTCTGGATATTCCCGTCATAGAGGGTCGTGTCTATGATATCATGAATCCCCACATCATTGATAGACCTTATCACCACCCCTGCCCTGCGTGTAATGCTATATCCCCTCTTCAGGACATTCCTGGGATCAAGGTGATTGAGATTATCCTCCCTTGCCTTTATCCTCCTGTCCTCTGTCTGTATGCGTCTATGAACCGAGTCCTTTATCCTGTGCCAGAGGTCAATAACTACCTTTGCCTCAGCCCTGATGTTATTGAATGAGATGAGCCTGAGTTTTGTTGCCTCCTGAATTATATGCCTCTCCCTTGACTGGAGGAATCTTACGGATAATTTAAGACCCCTGATATAACGGGCAAGCCTCTCTGCATTAATGACTATCTCCCGTCTCAGTGCAGAATCAAGAGACTTTATAAAGGCTGTCAGTTGTGCCTTTTCATCCAGCAGCAACCTGTTTGAGGCATGAAAGAGCCTGTGTGATAATGAGTCCAGTGAATCCTCAAAGTCCTTCACCCTGGTTATAAGTATATCAGCAACAGCTGTCGGGGTCTTTGCCCTCATGTTAGAGACCTCATCAACCACCGTGACATCCCTCTCATGCCCTATGCCTGAGATCACAGGCACAGGCATCTCTGATATCATTCTTGCTATCTCATAGCTATCAAAGCAGTGGAGATCTACACGGCTTCCACCACCCCTCACGATCACTATCACATCAAGATATTGAGAGTCTTCATAACACCTCCTGAGTGCATCAACAACCGATGCCTCTGCACCATCACCCTGCATTACTGCCTCATAGAGCCTGCATGTGAATCTATATCCATAGGGATTATTAATAAGATGCATCATCATATCCTCATAACCTGCTGCCGTAGGTGATGAGATAATACCAACCCTCTGAGGAACAAGGGGGAATCCTATCTCCCTGTTCCTGTCCTTCAGCCCCTCCCTCTCAAGCCTCCTGAGTATCTCCCTCCTCCTGAGGGCAAGCTCACCAATGGTATAAGAGGGATCGATATCTATGATATTGAGCTTTAAGCCATACCTCTCATGAAAGTTCACATATGCTTCAAAGAGTATCTTTATCCCCTTTGTAAGCCCGATCCCTGCTGCCTCCCTGAACTGCCTTGATATCACCTCGTATCTATCAGACCATATAACCGCATTCATCTGCGCCCTTATGGTCTCCTCATCCCTGTCAACAAGCTCAAGGAAGCAGTGTCTGTTGAGCTTGATCCTTGCGATCTCTGCGGTTACAAGGAATGTCTCCGGAAAGGCGGTCTCAATGGTTGATCTGAGAATGAGGTTCAGTTCATATAGAGACAATACCTCTCGCATCTCTATCCCCGTGTTATTCTCCCATCACCTGCACAAATACCCTCCTTGTCCTCGGGCGGTTGTCATGATCAATCACCACTATCTGCTGCCATGTCCCTAATATAAGCTCTCCATTCGACACAGGGACAGTCAGCCCCGGGCCCATGAATGTAGCCCTTATGTGGGAGAAGCCATTGTCATCACCCCATGTCTGTGAGTGTCTTGTGTGCATGGTGCTTGGTGCAAACTTCTCGAGCTGATCCCTCATGTCCTGGACAAGGGCAGGCTCATATTCGATGGTGCTTACAGAGGCGGTTGAACCAGCCACAAAGACATGCACAAGGCCATCCCTTATGCCTGACTTTCTGACGATGGACCTCACCTTGGATGTTATGTCCTTAATATCAGAAAACCCCTCTGTCTTTATTGATATATACTCTCCTGAAACCATAAAAGACCTCCTGATCAATAGTAACTCTTACGTGAATTATAGCAGATTCTGAGAGATTTCAATCATGCCATCCTACCTGTTAAAATATCAGGATGTCTATAACGGAACTCATTATAGAAGGGGCGAGACAGAATAACCTGCGAAATATCAACCTCCGTCTGCCCCACAATAAGATCATCGCAATCACAGGGGTCTCAGGCTCTGGGAAGTCATCCCTTGCATTTGATACCCTCTTTGCAGAAGGACAGTGGAGGTTCATCGAATCCCTATCCACCTATGCAAGGCTCTTCCTTGAAAAGCTCGACAGGCCTGATGTTGATGCGATCTATAACATAAGGCCTGCCATCGCGCTTGAGCAGAGGAACCCTGTCAGGGGTTCGAGGTCGACCGTTGGCACGGTAACGGAGATATATGACTATCTGAGGCTGCTCTTCTCAAAGATAGCCAAGCCATACTGCCCTTCCTGTGGAAGGGAGATAAGGGAATGGACACCATCGTCTATCCACAGGGAGCTCATTGAGAGGCACAGTGGACAGAGGGCAATGATAATCTTTGAGACGGATAAGTCCCCTGATGAGCTCAGGATACAGGGATTCCACAGGGTGCTCATAAATGGCAGGGCCACGGATATATCCACGGTGAAAGAGATTAAACCTCCGATACCTGTTGTCCTTGACAGGCTCATAATAAGGGATGAGCCGAGGCTTTCGGATTCGATCGAGACCGCATGGAAACACGGCGGCAGTCGTTTAAGGGTCGATATCCTCCAGGAGGGCAGGGAGGAGACCACAACGCTCAGATTCTACAGTGGCCTGAGGTGTGATGAGTGTGATGTAGAGGTTCCATCCCCCCAGCCACTCCTGTTCTCCTTCAATCATCCCCTGGGCGCATGCCCTGAATGCAAGGGGTTTGGTAACATCCTTGAGTATTCAGAGGACTACATAGTGCCTGATAAGAGCCTCTCCTTAAAAGAGGGGGCGATCGAGCCATGGACAAAGCCATCATACAGGTGGTGGCATAACCAGATGATAAAGGGTGCAAGGGCAATCGGGATAGATGTGAACCTGCCTTACAGAGACCTGTCCAAGAAGGCGAGAAGACTGATATTTGAAGGGACAAGGGAGTTTTATGGCATCAATGATTTTTTTGAGGAGCTTGAGGGGAAGAGATACAAGCTCCATGTCCGTGTATTCCTCAGCCGATACAGGAAGGCGGTAACATGCAGGATGTGCAATGGCACGAGACTAAAATCCGAAGCCCTTATATACAGGATAGAGGGGCTCAATATAGCGGCATTATCAGAGATGCCCATCTCAAGGCTCCAGGACTTCTTCGCAAACCTTAAACTCACCGAATACGAGATGGAGGTATCCGAAGAGATACTCAGACAGATAAAGACAAAGCTCGACTTTATGATGAGGGTAGGTCTTGGCTATCTCACCCTCAACAGGCTGTCAAAGACACTCTCAGGTGGTGAGTCCCAGAGGGTGAACCTCTCTAACCAGCTTGCATCAAAGCTCACAGGGACCCTTTATGTGCTCGACGAACCAACAGTAGGGTTGCATCCACGGGATGTTGACAGGATAGCAAGGGTGATGAGGGAGCTTGCTGACATCGGGAACACCATCATAACGGTTGAACACGACAGGACCATTATAAATTCAGCGGACTGGATCGTCGAGCTCGGCCCTGGTGGTGGTGAGAGGGGCGGAAGGCTCATATTCTCGGGACCAAGGGAGGACTTCCTGAAGACAGACTCCCTAACGGCAAGATACCTCAATAACTCAGAGACCATACCGGTGCCACGGATAAGGAGGAGGGGCAGTGGCAAGTATCTGACGATCAGGGGTGCATCAGGTAACAACCTGAAGGGTATAGATGTGAGGATCCCCCTCCAGACGATGACCTGTATTACAGGGGTCTCGGGCTCTGGGAAGAGCACCCTCGTTGAAGAGACCATATATAACGCCCTTGCAAGGGTCTTCAAGGTGGGCTTTGAGACACCCCTTGAGTATGATGGCATAGAAGGTATTGAATATCTCAAGGGTGTCAAGATCATAGACCAGAGGCCCATAGGGAAGAGCCCCCGTTCAAACCCTGTAACATATATAAAGGCGTTTGATCCCATAAGGAGGTTCTTTGCAGGCCTGCCACAATCAAAGGCATCAGGTCATGGGCCTGGGGACTTCTCATTCAATACAGAGGGGGGCAGGTGCAGGGCGTGTAAGGGTGCGGGATATCAGAAGATCGAGATGTATTTCTTTGAAGACCTCTACATAAGGTGTGAGGAATGCGGGGGAAAGAGATACAGGCCAGAGATACTGAACATCACCTATAACGGCAAGAACATCCACGATGTCCTCAACATGACCGTTGATGAGGCGATAGGGTTCTTCAGGCACGAGGCACACCTGATAAACAAATTAAAGCTCCTGTCATCCGTGGGCCTGGGATACCTGAGGCTTGGACAGCCTGCAACAACACTCTCAGGGGGTGAGGCACAGAGGCTGAAGATATGTGCTGAGCTTGGTGTTGCAAACAGGAGGGACTATCTATACATCCTTGATGAACCATCCGTTGGCCTCCATCCTGAGGATATAAAGAAGCTCCTCAGGGTGCTTGATGATCTGGTGTATGCAGGAAACACCGTGCTCATCGTGGAGCATAACCTTGACATAATCAAGTCTGCTGATTGGATTATAGACCTTGGCCCTGAAGGCGGTGATGAAGGGGGTTACATAGTCGCAGAGGGAAGGCCAGAGGATATAATAAAAGAGAGGAGGTCATATACAGGGAGGTTTTTGAAGGACTACCTTTAGTTTGATTTTTTTGGGCCTTTTATGATATAAAAATAGATTCTTTGCCCTTGTGGGCTTCGGGCAAGGGCTTATCCCTCCAGGGGCCACCTGTGGGCCACGGAGGGCATAAATCAGAAGGAGGGACGATGAATCTCTACGAGAAGATAATGATCCTTGACCCTGGCCTTGATGAAGAGCGGGTCGAGGAGGCCGTCCAGAGGGTCAGGGATATAATAACCCGCGGCGGTGGCGAGGTCCTTAAGACAGAGAACTGGGGAATCAGGAAGTTAGCTTATGAGCTGAATAAACGCGAGAAGGGCTACTATATACTCCTCCTCTTTAAATCCCCTCCATCGCTCATCCCAGAACTCGAAAGGCATGCAAGGGTCACAGAGCAGATCGTGAAGATAATGATCATAAAGATCCACAAGAAGAGGCATATCGAGGCAGTAATGGCATCCCTTGAGACAGAGAAGACCGCTGGCGAGGGGACCATTCAACAGGACACAACATCCCCTGAGACCACAGGGGGAGGGGGAGAGGATGTTCAATAGAGTCATCCTTGTGGGCAATCTGACAAGGGACCCTGAGATGAGATATACACCACAGGGGACCTCTGTATGCACATTCGGCATAGCGGTCAATCGCAGATATAAACAGGGTGAGGAGATAAAGGAGGAGACCACATTTGTGAATGTGGTGGCCTTCGGGAAGCAGGCGGATACATGCGGTCAGTATCTTAATAAGGGCAGGATGGTCCTTGTGGAGGGCAGGCTCCAGGAGAGACGATGGGAGACCGAGGATGGCCAGCAGCGAAGCAGATATGAGGTCGTTGCACAGACCGTGAGGTTCTTCCCGAAGAAGGCAGCAGAGGCGATATCAGAGCCTGAGGAGGTAAGCGCTCCAGAGGAGATGACGGATATCGAACCTTTTTAGAAAATTTTATGTTAGAGGGGTAAGAATTGATACAGAGGTATAAAGGCAAGAGGTTTCAGAAAAAGAAATTCTGCAGTTTTTGTGCTGATAATGTCCCTTTCATCGATTATAAGGATGTCAAGACCCTGAGAAAGTATGTTACAGAGAGGGGCAAGATAATGGCAGCCAGGATGACGGGGACATGCTCGAAACACCAGAGGGAGCTCGCAAGGGCGATAAAGAGGGCAAGGAATATTGCGCTTCTGCCATTTATTGAAAAGTAATGAGGATTCCAAAGAGCTGGGTGCCTGCTCTGACAAAACAGATAATGGAGGGCCTTCTTAAAAAGGGCCTCATAAAGCTCAATATACCCGAGGAACAGGCAAGGGTCGTCTTTGAAGAACTGATCCTCGATGAATTGATGGTGGAGGACAGGCTCAATGCAGAGGTGAGGGAGATACTGAAGAGATACGAGTCAGAGATCGAGAAGGGCCACCTTGACTACCGCAGACTCTTTGAACTCACCAAGCAGAAGCTTGTAAAGGAGAGGAATATAATCCTTTGAGGCTCTCTGACGATAAGATAACCCATCTCACCCATGTCCTGCTGAAGGGGCTGATAGAGAGGAAGGTCGTCACCCCTATGGCCGATGAGGGCACCATAAGAAGGGAGATTAGGAGGATAATCATGAATGTCTTGATGGAGGCCGAGGAGATAGACGCTGTTGTGAGGAAGAAATTAGAATCCTACTCCAAGAAGATATATGAGGGAAGCACCGAATGGGATGTCCTGTATAACAAATTCTTCACAGAGGAGTCAGCAAAGAGGGGTTTTGTCATCTAACCTGCCTTACCCTTCCTGAGAAGATATCCCTTTATAAAATGGTCTATCTCTCCGTCAAGGACGGCCTCAACATTACCCGTCTCAATGCCTGTCCTGTGATCCTTCACCATCTGATAGGGATGGAGTATATATGACCTTATCTGACTCCCCCACGCTATGTCCTTCTTCTCTCCTATGAGTTCCTCCATTTTCTTGTCCTGCTCCTTCTTCTTCAATGCATAGAGGCGGGCCCTCAGGATCTTCATGGCCATCGCCCTGTTCTTATGCTGTGACCTCTCGTTCTGACAGCTAACGACAATGCCTGTTGGTATGTGTGTCAGCCTCACAGCAGAGGAGGTCTTGTTCACGTGCTGACCGCCTGCACCCGATGCCCTGAATGTCTCAACCTTTATATCCTCATCCCTTATCTCCACCTCTATATCCTCGCTGACCTCAGGATAGACAAGCACGGCTGCAAATGATGTATGGCGCCTCCTGTTTGCATCAAACGGGGATATCCTCACGAGCCTGTGGACCCCTGCCTCTGCCTTGAGATATCCATAGGCATACTCGCCCGAGACGGTCAATGTTGCGCTCTTTATCCCTGCCTCCTCCCCTGCAAGGAGGTCGACCACCTCCACCCTGAAACCCCTGCGCTCTGCCCACCTCATATACATCCTCATGAGCATCTGGGCCCAGTCCTGACTCTCTGTCCCTCCGGCACCTGGATGGATGCTGAGTATCGCATTGCTCGCATCCAGATCAGAGGTGAAGGTGCTCTTTATCTCAAGGTCGGCAACCTCTGACTCAAGCTCCCTGATCTTCTCCTCGATCTCCTGAAGGAAGACCTCGCCCCCCTCTTCCTCAGAGAGGGCAAAGAGGAGTTTAACATCCTCTATCTTCCTGAGGATGAGACCCAGAGGCTCAAGGGTATCTTCTATCTGGGACTTCTCCCTCAAAAGCTCCTGTGCCTTTGAGGGTGTATCCCACACCTCCTTCTTCGAAAGCTCCTCTTGAAGGGTGGATAGGCGGGACTCAAGGGAAGGGACATCAAAGATACCCCCTTATGTGGTCAAACCTTGTCTCTATATCCCTAAGACCTTCCTTCAACCTTTCATCAACAATCATAACCTATCTCCCTCTCTTCCCCTCAGGAAAGAAGGTATCCGTGATCAACAGTATTGTAATAATTATACACAAAAACGCAAATAGGTCTCCATACCTTGTATAAAATGTCTTCTCCCTGCGGAGGGTAACCTCCCCTGTCAGGGTCTCCTCTGTGAAGATATCACCCCTCTTTATTATCCTGCCCCTGCTGTCTATGAAACCTGATATCCCTGTATTTGCAGCCCTTACCACCGGTGCCCTGTTCTCCACCGCCCTTAAGACGGCCATTGAGAAATGCTGATAGGGGGCGGATGTCCTTCCAAACCATGCGTCATTGGTGATCGTCACTATCATATCTGCACCATGGTTGACAAACTTCCTCACAAGACCAGGGAAGATGATCTCATAGCATATAAGGGGAGCGATCCTGGCAAAGGGGCTCTTCATCACCACATATTCATCGCCTGGCACAAAATCGCCTATGCTTACAACAAGCTTTTCTATGAAGGGGAAGAGCCTCCTGAGGGGGACATATTCACCATAAGGGACGAGATGGATCTTGTCATAGATTGATAGCACCTTGCCTTCTGGTGAGAGGAGGATCGCGCTGTTTGATAGGTATGGTCTACCATCCCTCACATCCTTCACCACCACACTGCCTGTCAGCAGGTGCGTCTTTAATCTCCTCTGAAAATCCAGGAACTCCTCTGTAAGGGCGGTGTCATAATCGTATATAAAGGGGAGTGCTGATTCAGGCCAGATGATGATATCAGGGGACTCACCAAGCACACCAAGGGAGAGTCTCCTATAGGTATTAATCACATCCTTCTGAAACCTCTTATCCCACTTCTTCTCCTGCTCTATATTGCCCTGTATAACACTGACCCTCACCTGCCTCCCCCCCTCTCCAGACCGAAGCCGCCATGTCCCGTAGAGGAGGGAGGCACACAGGAGCAGGATGAAGACCACGATGCCTGTCACTGTCAGGCCAGGTGCAAACAGTGGCATCCTCCTCGACCTCTTGGGCCATAATACGGCCACGTCAAAGAGCAACCCGTTAATCCCTGCCACAAGGAAGGAGATACCATAGATGCCTGTTATGTCGGCTATCTGTATGATATGCAGGAATCTATACTGTGAATACCCAAGGAGTAGCCACGGGAAACCTGTAAATGCATAGGCACGAACAAGCTCCAGTGTCACCCATAAGACAGGTGCTATAAGAATGGCGGTGAATCTCGTCTTTCTGATTAATAAGGTGAAGGACCATGAAAAGGCAGCTGGATAGAGGCCAAGATAGGAGGAGAGCAACAGCACCATGAGCAAGGCAGGCACACCAGGGATGCCCCCATAGAAATATACGGAATGAAATATCCAGTAGGTTGTACCCAGGTAGAAGACGACACCAGAGATGAGGCCGAGGAGAAAGGACGCCCTGGGCCCTTTATCATGAACGGCTACAAAGAGGGGGATAAGGCCAAACCAGGCGAGTGGATAGAGGTCAAAAGGGGGGAAGGCGAAGACAAGCATTATACCAGAGAGGACAGAAAGTGTTATATGAGTGGGCCTTAAACCATCAACCTTGGACATAATTCACGATCATCCATCCACTACTGAGCCATCTTGACCGTCTTGAATTAATCGAATCTTTGGACTTTATTGGTGTATTGACAATCAAGATGATTTTGGTTATATTTTTTTATACGGGCAGTTAGCTCAGTTGGTAGAGCAGAGGCCTGAAAAGCCTCGTGTCCGCAGTTCGATTCTGCGACTGCCCACCATTCTTCATTGACAATTGAGAGATTGAAGATTGATAAATTCTACCAATCCTTTGATCCTCATTCGGTTGCGAGGTTCACCTCTCCACCCTTCTTCCTCTTGGGCAGGAGCATGAATTCATCCCTTGTGGCCTCTGGCCTGTAGGACTCAAGATCAAACACGCCTATCCTCTTCTCGAGCCTCCTTGCAAGACGGGAGAGACTGAAGCACACGACGAAGTATCCGATCGCCATGCTCAGATAGGCAGCATACATCTTGTCAGGTTCCCTCTGGCTTATAATCACACCTGTCTGGGTGAGCTCGATAAGGCCGATTATGTAGGTGGTTGATGTGTCCTTGAAGAGTGAGACGAAGAAGCTCACAAAAGACGGGAGCATCATCCTGAAGGCCTGTGGCAGGACAACATATCGCAAACCCTGATATCTTGACATTCCGGTTGAGAGGGCTGCCTCAAGCTGTCCTCCAGGCACAGCCAGGATCCCCGCCCTCACGATCTCTGCCTGATATGCAGCGGCATAGATACACAGGGAGATGACCGCGCTCCAGAATATCGGTATATCCTTGCCAATAAGATATGGAAGAAAGAAGTATGACCAGAAGATTATCATTATCAAGGGGGTTGACCTGACAAACTCGATGTAGGCGATACATGGATACCTGACATATCTCCTTGAGGATAACCTGCTGTAACCAAGGAGCACACCGAATATAAAGCTCATGCTCAGTGAGAGGACGGCGAGGATGATATTCAGCAGTAACCCGCCTGGCTCACCGCCTGTGAATGAGCCATAAAGATAGAAATCCCAGTTCTCGAACTGTGAAAGCAGGCCCTTCATGCCCTTGACCTGGTTATGCTCGTTATATCAATCTTCAGCTTCTTCTCAAGCATGATCACCGTGGCAAACATCAGGAGTGACAGCACCACATAGAAGACGGTTGCAATCGCTGTTGCCTCAACCCCCCTGAAGGTCAGTGACTCTATCTGCTGTGTTGCCCATGTCAGCTCTGGTGCGGTGATCGCCATGCATAGAGAGGTGTTCTTGAAGTTATGGACCATCCTCGTCCCAAGCGGTGGCAGTGTAGCCCTGTACATCTGTGGCAGGAGGACATACAGATACTGCTGGACACGGTTAAGACCTGTTGATATGGCCGCCTCCCTCTGCCCATGGGGGATGGTGAGCCTGCCACTGCGGAGGATATCAGATACATACGAGGCATTATCAACCGTAAGCCCTATTATTCCGGCGACCACAGGATAATAGATATATGCATTAAGCCTTTCTCCCAGACCGAAGGGCAGAAGGCTCGGAAATACAAAATAAAAGAAGAGCAACCAGAAGAGTCCTGGTATATTACGGAAGATCTCCACATAAAGGGTACCAAGGATGCGCAGTATCTTTATCCTTGATATCCTCATTATGGCTATGATGGTGCCGAGGATGAGGGAGGTTATCGAGGTGACGACGAACAACAGGAGTGTTATCTTCACCCCTGTTATCATCATCTGTAGATAGGGCTCCCTGAAAGGGATACTCCAGTCAAACTCGTATTTCAGAAAGCCTGAAATCTCTGTCACCCCCCATCAATGCATCTTTAAATCAAACACAGGGATGTGCAGGACCTTACTCATGAACTCCCTTGTCCTTGGATGTTTGGGATTCACAAATATCTCAGGTGGCTTGCCCACCTCTATGATCTCTCCATCATCCATGAA
>MTOQ01000068.1 GCA_002011735.1 Nitrospirae bacterium JdFR-81
CCTGATGCAGATGCTGTTTGGATGGGCAAGCCCTTTTTCATTGAGGATCAGGATGGATCAGTCAAGGATGAGGGCATGCACCGATTGCAGGAGGTGTGAGAAGGTATGCTTCATGAATGTGAGGCCAAGACTTCCAAAAAGGGATATAAATTGTGTAAACTGTGGAGAATGTATAGAGGCGTGTAACAGGGAGCTGGGCGAGGGGCTCTTCGGTTTCTCCATGCCTTTGAGATACAAAAAAGCGGATAGTTTTGTGTTAAACAATTGTAATGCAAATCATATGAAAGGAGGATAAGGAGTATGAGGAAGCCTGTCGTTGATTATGACCTCTGTACAGGTTGTGGCACATGTGTTGAGATATGTCCTGAGGTCTTTGAGCTTGGAGATGATGAGAAGGCGTATGTGAAGGCAGAGGATAAGTGCGACACCTGTGATTGTCAGGAGGCAGCAGACACCTGCCCATCAGAGGCCATCTCCTTTGTAGAGGAGTGAGATGATCTTAGGGGAGGGTTTTCCCCTCCCCTCTTTTTGGGAGAGAGATGGAGACGATCGACCTTAAGAAGATAATCACATTTTATCCTGACAGGATGTTCAGAGAGATGCTCTCTGACAAGCCTGAGATGAGGATCGCCCTCATGTGCCTTGAGCCTGGTCAGGAATTAAAGCCACACAGGGCGCCTATGAGACTGTTGATGTATTGTGTTCAGGGGAAGGGGATCTTCATGGTTGGTGATGAAGAGATAGAGGCCGATGAGAAGACCTGCATACTCTGTGACCCCATGGTCCCCCATGGCTTCAGGGC
The DNA here is from genome assembly GCA_002011735.1 of Nitrospirae bacterium JdFR-81. GTDB lineage: Bacteria > Nitrospirota > Thermodesulfovibrionia > UBA6902 > UBA6902 > JdFR-81. The sequence continues at coordinate 803 of MTOQ01000068.1, forward strand.
AGTGGACGAGAGGCTGGTGGTGATGGCGGTTGTGACACCTGCCGAGGAGTGAATCAGGAGAAGGCAACATCCCTCTTTACATAGCACAGTAAGACCCTTCTTATGGTCTCTGCATTCATCAGTATGGCGATGGTCGAAAGGGCCACCAGTGTCTGATTGGCGACCCCGCCAAGGAATATCAGAAAGACCCTCACATCCCTTCCTATCCTGAATCGCCTCCCCATCTGAAGCCTGCTCATCAGGCCATCATATTTATCCGCGGTATAGCTATTCATGAATGAACCAATGATCGCAAGGAAGCCTGCTATCAGGTTCACCACACTGCCGTTTAGAAAGCTGTGGTAGGTGAGGCCGAAGAGCATAAGGGCATCTGCATACCGATCAAGCACGGCATCAAACCATTTGCCAAAATTGCTCTCGCTGAACTTGAGCCTTGCCACCTCTCCGTCACAGCCATCGATAATGGATGACACCTGTGCAAGGATGGAGCCCAGGAGGAGATAGAGGTAGTTAGGGATGAAGAATAACGCTGCCGAGAGGAGGGAGACGATAAACGAAAAGGATGTTATCTGATTCGGGGTTATGTCCATGTTAACGAGATGCCTTGTGATCCTTATTGATAATGGTCTGTTCAGGTATCTTGAGACCGGACCATCAGATGGCTTTCTCAGCATACCCAGTAGATACTCCTCGGCCCTTTTAAGGGACATGGTGGTGTCAACATCTATCCAGAACCTCCCCCCGATATCAAAGGCGATCACCCTTCCCTCCCCTGCGAGGACGTTTATACCCCCTGAGAGTGTTTCATCGCCTGACTCCGTGATGCTCCTTTCGATGGCATCAAAGATGGAGGCACTACAGTAGAATACACCGGTGTCATAACCGTTGTAATCCTGTATCTCTTTTCCTGTGGCCCTGAGCCTTCCATCCACGGCATAGACCTTTGTCACATCCCGTAGGTCCACAAACCTGTTTGAATCAACCCTGTAGTCAACCCCTGCGATGACCCCTGCAGGTGGTGGTGTGAGCCTGCTCACCTCCCTTATGATCTCCTCATCCACGATATGGTCAGCCATGAGTAGGATAAACTCTCCCTTTAATGCCTCCCTTGCCTTTAACACTGATACGCCATTTCCCTTCTCCCATTCATCGTTTATTATGTGTGTTATCCTCAGTCTCCTCCTCCTGCTAAGCTCGTCAAGGAAGGCCCTCACCTCCTCCCCCCTATACCCTGTCACGACATAGAATTCGTCAATGCCTGCGTTCCTTGCCGTCAGTATCACCCTCTCGATTAATGGAAGGCCAAGGAGGGGTATGAGGGGCTTTGGCCTCCCCTTCTCAGCCATCCTGGTACCTTTACCAGCGGCTATAATGAGACACTTCATAGGGACACGGAGGAAGTAAAAACAGGGATGTTTTATTATAACAAAATTCATACCACATTGAATAATACAGGACTTGACATTTATTAACTACTGTGGTAGTTAATAAGGTATGAGGATGGCCATTTCAAGGCTCACCCACCTGGGGCTCTCAGAATATGAGGCAAGGGCATACATCGGACTTTTAAGGGAGAGTCCTGCAAGTGCCTATGAGATAGCAAAAAACTCGGATATCCCCACCTCAAAGATATATGAGGTGATCAGGAGGCTTGAGTCAAGGGGGATGCTCCAGACGATCCGCGGGGAGGGGCATAAGAGGCTCTTTATTCCGATCCCTCCCCAGGATTTTGTCCGTAATTACAGAACCATGATGGAGGAGGATCTGAGGTTGATCGAGGAAGAACTCCAGGGCATTGAGACCACAATAGATACATCCTATATATGGCATATAAGGGATTATGAGGGCCTCATATTGAGGGCAAGGAGGATGGTTGATACAGCAGAAAGGACAATGGGGCTGATACTCTGGCCACAGGAGATGGATGCATTGAGGGCGGAGATTCACAGGGCAGAGGAGAGGGGCATTAAGATGGCGGTCGTTCACTACGGTCCCACATCATTGAGGGTGCGGCAGGTTTACAGACATCCACCTGATGAGACCATATACTCACAGAAAGGGGTAAGGGGGCTTTTCCTCGTTACCGATTCAAAGGAGGTGCTTGCAGGTATTATAGGCAAGGAGACAGAGGGGTTGTGGAGCATGAATGAGTGTCTCGTGACGATGGTAGAGGATTATATAAGGCATGATATATATTTTATGAAGGTTGCGGAGAGGTTTGATCATCTTCTGAGGGAGAGGTTTGGCGATGATTATGAGAGGCTCTGTGATATCTACAGCGATGAAGGTTGAGGGATGAAGAGGAAGAGGGGGAAGGGCAGAGGGGTTCAGATCCTTGAATACGCCCTCGCATACACGGTCTTTTCGGCCTCGGGGTTATTACCATGGGATGCCCTCCAGCTCATAAGCCTCCTGCTTGCAAGGGCGCTGTTTCTGTTGAGTCCAAAAAGGCGCGGTATAGCCACAGAGAATATCCGTTATGCCCTTGGTATAGAGGACGAGAGAAAGGTGAAAGGGATGGCCCTGAGGAGCTTCAGACACTTCTTCCTGACATTCCTTGAGATACCGAAGCTGAGGCGTGTTATGAACTCGCCTGATGTGGGCATGGGGTATTTGAGGGGCATGATAGATGGGCTGGATGATGCTATCCAAAGGGCAAGGGCAATACACAAAGGCTCAGGGGGGTGTATATTCGTTACGCCCCACATAGGAAGCTGGGAGATGCTCCCCTATCTTGGCAGACTGGCAGATATACCCTTAACAATAATAATAAGGCCGCTTGATAACCCTTATGTTGAGAGGCTGCTGAATCGTGAGGCGAGCGGGCAGATCATCATGCCAAAGACAAACGCACTCTTGTCTTTAAAAGAGACACTCAGAAGCGGAGGGTCTGTCGGGATGCTTCCTGACCAGAGCACGATGAAGGGGCTACTGGTTGACTTCTTTGGCCGTAAGGCCACCACGACGCCCATTCCAGCAATACTTGCCCTGAGCTGTAGGAGGCCGATAGTAACGGTATCATGCTGCAGGGCATCTGAGACAGGGCATTATGAGGTCTTCATTAGCGACCCCATCTGGCCGGCGGAGGCAGGGGATAAAAAGAAGGAGATAGTCCGTCTTACAGGCGAGATGACGCGGGTGATGGAGGGTGTGATAAGGAGGTATCCTGATCAGTATCTATGGATGCACAACCGGTGGAAGAGATACAGGGGTAAAAAAGAGTTTTTGAGGTGAGGAACAATTCAAGGTGTTCTGGTATATTAATTACATAACAGGGTAAAGAGCTTAAGTTCAAGAGGTATTTACCTGACCTTTAGAGGGGTGGCAATGCCAGGTTCATATATCGTTGCCATAACAGGTGCAAGTGGTTCAATCTATGGGCTAAGGCTTACAGAGGCACTTATTGAGCATGACCTTACAGTCTATCTTGTGATCTCCTCCCCTGCCTTCACCATTATGAGCCATGAGACCGGCATAGACTGGACAGGGGCCACGGATTCAGAGGTCAATGAGAAGATAAGGAGACACTTCTCTTCTGAGAGGGTCAGGTTCTTCAGCGATAAAGACCTCTCTGCCCCTATATCAAGCGGTTCGTTTATAACAGATGGTATGTTTATCGTCCCATGTTCAATGAAGACACTCTCAGGTATTGCAAATGGCTATGCGAATAACCTTATTGAGAGGGCTGCGGATGTGGTATTGAAAGAGGGCAGGAGGCTCATCCTCTCGCCCCGTGAGATGCCCTTCAATGCCGTGCACCTTGAGAACATGCTCAAGCTTGCCCGAATGGGCGTCACCATCGCCCCCCCCATCCCTGCCTATTATCACAGACCCCATGGTATCGATGACCTCGTGGACTTTGTTGTCGGGAAGTTGATGGATAGTATGGGTATAAGACACGAGATATTCAATAGATGGCGATAGCCATGTCGATCCTGAGGCAGAAGAAGGCACTTGAAGAGAAGGACAGACGGTATCTCTGGCATCCATTCACCCAGATGAAGGAGTGGATGGAGGAGGATATGGTAATCATCACAGAGGCCAGGGGTTCGTTCCTTAAAGACATAAGGGGGAGGTGGTATATTGATGGTGTCTCCTCACTCTGGGTGAATGTGCATGGTCACAGGAAGAGGGAGATTGACGATGCAATAAAAGGGCAGATTGGCAGGGTCAGCCATTCGACCCTTCTTGGACTCACCCACCCTCCTGCCATAGAGCTGGCAGAGAGGCTTATAAAAGTCGTCAACTCAAGGCTCAGGAGCAGGGATTCAGGACTGACAAGGGTCTTTTATTCTGACAATGGGTCAACCGCTGTAGAGATAGCCCTCAAGATGGCCTTCCAGTTTTGGCGGCATAAGGGTGTGAAGAAGAGACGGTTTGTCTCTCTCAGGAATGCCTATCACGGAGACACGATCGGTGCAGTGAGTGTTGGTGGTATAGAGACCTTTCATGAGCTTTTCTCTCCGCTCTTATTCAAGACCTATAAGGCCCCGTCCCCATACTGTTATAGATGCGAATTTGATATGCGGTATCCTAAATGCAGACTGCATTGCCTGAGGGTGCTTGAGGAGATACTCAGGAGGCATTCTGATGAGGTGGCAGGCCTGATCATCGAACCGATCGTCCAGGCAGCAGGAGGGATGATCGTCTCACCTCCAGGTTATCTGAGGGGTGTGAGGAGATTGTGCAATAAATATAACATCCTTATGATCGCCGACGAGGTGGCCACGGGGTTTGGAAGGACAGGCAGGATGTTTGCCTGTGAGCATGAAGGCGTGACCCCAGACATCCTCTGTCTTGCAAAGGGGATCACCGGTGGATACCTCCCACTTGCGGTGACCATAACCACCGAGGAGCTCTATGATGCCTTTCTTGGCAGATACGAGGACCTCAAGACGTTCTTTCATGGACATACATACACGGGCAACCAGCTTGCCTGTGTGGCTGCCATTGCAAGCCTTGATCTTTTCAAGAAGGAGAGGACGTTGATGAGGCTACAGAGAAAGATCAGGATACTCAAAGAGGGACTTCTCCATATAGCAGAACTCCCCATTGTTGGGGATGTGAGGCAGAAGGGTTTCATGGTCGGCATTGAACTCGTAATGGACAAGAGGACAAAGGAACCCTATCCACTCAAAGAGAAGATGGGATGGAGGGTGTGTTATAAGGCACGTGAGAAGGGTCTTCTCATAAGGCCACTTGGTAATGTGGTGGTACTGATGCCACCGCTTAGTATCTCTGTAGATGAACTGAAGAGTCTCATCAACATAACCATGGAATCAATCAGAGAGGTTATGTCTTGACAAAAATCATGTATGTGATAAAATTTTTTAAAAATATTGAAGGGGAGGGGTATGATGTTTATCTCACATGCAAATGTAACCAGCAGAAAGAGACGGTTGCGACTATCCATACTCTTTGTTCTCACCCTGCTTCTTTCTATAAGCTGTGGTGGAGGTGATGGTGGAGGCGAAGGAGGTGGCACCTCAACAATCTCTTCGGTCAGCGCTGCAGCAGTGGTGGATTTTGTTGCAGAAACAGCAGGATATTTCTCTGAGGTTGCTGATTATGCCAGTGATATTGGTGGTGTCCAGACTATGATGGTAAAGGGTTTGTCGATAAAGGGTGGCAGGGTCAGTGCGCTTTCCAGGATAGATACGCAACAGACAACATGTGATAGGGGAGGCTCAATGGACGTTCAAATGCAGGGGTTAAGCACGATTATTGTCACATTCAGTGAGTGCAGGATGACGACAGAACCTGATTTAGAGTTTTATCAGGATGGAGAGATAACCATTACCCTAACGAATCAGACAGATATGTCCATCACATTCAGTAGATATATATATCGCACAACACGTATATCCACCAATCGCATCATCGAGGAAGGCACCCTTAACTACACCCTTGATTCTATGCTAAACAGCACAACCTCCTGTGGAGGAGCGGATCTTCCCAAGTCCTCTGTATTCCTTGCAAATGGGACAAATGCTTTCAAGGTTGATGATGATGAAGATGGGACATATGATACTGACTACACGAGCACATACAGGGATTTTGAGATTGATATGTCATTTAATGACCATGATGCTGACTGTATGCCTGTAGATATAACGATGACCTTCGGAGGAGGCATTGGCTTCCAAGATAATATTGCCAATGAGACATATACTATGGATATCTTGGATCCCGATTCTCTTGTAATGAATATGCAGATAGGTGCTGGTGGTGATGAAACCATCACCGTGGATGGAAGCTTTGATCTTGAGACAACCTGCTTCAGTGGTACGGTTACCGTGAGTACAACTACTCCAATATATATGCCTAATGATGCGGACTGTCCTACATCAGGGGCTGTGGAAGTTACAGGTGATCTCACAGGAACAGTTACCTTCACATCCAGTGGTGGTGTTCAGGTGGACAATGGAAGCGACGGAACAATAGATGAGACATATACAAGCTGTGATGAGGCCTTTGAGATTGCATGTGTGGTGATATAAGTCCTGGTCCCTTGGTCTTCAGGAAGCAGGGGGCTTTTTTAATACCTTCTTTGATATAACCATAGTTGTTACCATTAGACAGATCAACGCACATATCATGAGTGCAATCCGTGTCCCTGCATAATGTGCGAGGCTTCCCACAATAAAGTTTCCTATACTTGCCATACCAAGGAATACAAGGGTGAATGAGCTTATCACCCTGCCCCTCAGCCTGTCAGGCACCCTCAGCTGGATGATGGTGTTCGCAGTGGCTATCTGGTTCACCACACCCCAGCCTATCAAAAAGAGCAGGACATATGATAGCCATGTGAGCCTTGATAATGAGAAGATCAGAAGCGATACAGCGAAGACGGCCGCAGATGTCGCAAGGTGTCTCTCCTTGTTTATTGAATCACCCTTTATGGCAAGTCCTATCGCACCTGTGAATGCACCTGCCCCTGCAAGGGCCATCAAGACACCAAGCCCTTTTGCACCAATCCTGAGTATGTCCCTTGCATAGACCGGAAGGAAGGTGATATAAGGGAAGCCAAAAAAACTCATGACACCTATAAACAGTATCAGCCTGTTCACACGTGGCTCGCTCAGTATATACCTGATCCCCTCCTTAAGGTCGCTCCTTATACTCCTCTTGCCCCCTCTCTTCTCTTCATTATCGAGCCTGATCCTCAAAAGCCCTGTAATTACGGCGAGGAAGCTCAGGGCGTTTATGTAAAAGCATACAGCAACGCCAAACCTCCCTATAAGCATCCCTGCAATGGCAGGGCCTATGGTCCTTGCTGCATTGAATGCAGCTGAGTTGAGTGCGATCGCGTTAAGGAGGTCTCTCCTTCCGACAAGCTCTATGAAGAAGGAATGTCTCGACGGTATCTCGAAGGCATATCCTGTGCCCATAAGGAAGGCGATGGACAGGACATGCCATATACTCACCAGCCCTGCTGAGGCGAGGGCCCCGAGTGTGAGGGCAAGGAGCATCAGTAGGATGTACATTGTCAGCAGCGTATATCGCTTTCTGAATCTGTCCGCAACAACACCGCCTGCAAGTGTGAAGAGGAGTATGGGTATCGAGCCTGCTGTCCCTGTAAGGCCCAAATAGAACGGTGAATCGGTGAGCTTGAGCACGAGCCAGCCCTGTGCTGGTGAGTGCATCCACGAGCCTGTGAGGGATACGAGCTGGCCAAACCAGAAGAGCCTGAAGTTTCTGTGTCTTAGAGCCGAGAAGGGACGGAATAAGGCCACTGATTATTTCTTGGGCTCAGCAGGCTGTGGAGGTGTTGTCTTCTGGCCTTCTGGGGCTGTCTTCTCCTGGAGCGGTCCGGTCTCTCCTTGGAAGGGTCTTTCAGCAGGAGGTTTTTTGGTTGATTTAAGCACAATGGAACCCTGCCTTACAGAGAAGACTGCAAGGGTGAGGGATGTGAGCATGAAGACGATGGCAGCCACGGTTGTGAGTTTGCTCAGGAATGTCGCAGCACCCCTTGCCCCAAAGAGAGTCTGGCTTGATCCACCACCAAAGGCAGCGCCAAGCTCTGCGCCCTTGCTGGTCTGGATAAGCACTATAAATATAAGGAATACGCATACAATGATATGAACAATAAGTATCAGGGTATACACTCTATAACCTCCCTATACTGTTGCCTCTCTTGCTCCGTTTATTATCCTGGCAAAGCTATCGGGTTTGAGGCTTGCTCCCCCAACGAGTGCACCGTTGACCTCTGGCTCTGCCATGAGTGATTTGATATTCTCAGGCGTAACACTGCCGCCATACAGTATCCTTACCCTCTCTGAACCCTCTCCATAGTCCCTCAGCCACTGTCTTATATAGGCATGGGCCTCGTTCGCCTGTTCAGGTGTTGCGGTCTTACCCGTGCCGATCGCCCATATGGGTTCATAGGCTATCGTCAATCCCTCAAGAGGGACGTCCTTCAGAGAACCGGTAAGCTGCCTGCTCAGGACATCGAAGGTCTTTCCTTCTTCCCTCTCCTGGAGGGACTCACCAATACACAGGATGACCTCAAGACCATTCTTTCTGGCGATCTTTATCTTCTTATTCACAATCTCATCGGTTTCAGAAAAATACTGCCTCCTCTCCGAATGGCCGATGATCACATGACTGCAACCTGCCGAAAGCAGCATAGAAGGGGATATCTCCCCTGTAAATGCACCCTTCTCTTCATAGAATACATTCTGTCCTGCAAGCCTGACAGTGGTATTCTCAAGGAGCGATGAGGCCACACTGAGTGATGTAAAGGGGGGTGCAATGAGGATGTCCACATCATCCACGTCCTTTATCATGGCCAGAAAGGAATGGATGAAGTCCTCGGTCTCCCCGATGGTCTTGTTCATCTTCCAGTTTGCTGCAATAAGCGGCCTGTGCATGAAGATTAATTTAGAGGAACTGTGACCAGAAAGTCAAGCTCTCAAAAGATAGCCAATACTGTAAGCGTCTTATGGAGGATGGCTCCTACAAGGATGGAGAAGGGGAATATGAATGCTGAGATCATCATGGCTGTCTTGAGCCCCCTCTCTTTTATTATTACAAAGAGGTTTGCTATGCACGGAATAAACAGGGTGATGGTCACAAGGCTTACAACCACCTGTTCCGTATTGAGGAGGCCCTGCTGCTGGAGTGAGAATAAACCTGCTGCGCCATAATCCCTCCTGAGGAAGCCCATGATGAATGACTCTGTTGCCTGTGCTGGCAGCCCCAGCAGGCCCACTATCACAGGAGAGGCTGTCTCCTGGAGTAGGGGGAGGATCTTCAATTTATCGGCCACAAATAGTATTACTGTCCCAAGCACAAAGAGCGGAACCGCCTCCTTGAGATACCATTCTATACGCCCCATGGTCTTGATCAGGATGTTTGACGGGTGTGGAAGCCTCAATGGCGGGACTTCAAGGATGAAATCAGCACCATGTCCAGGGATGATCCTTGATGAGAGGAAGCCAACGAATATGATAACGCTTGTTATAACACCTCCCCATATAATCACGGCCTCAACAGGCTGTCTTCCAAACATCCCCAGTATCACACCAAGTTGCGCAGAGCATGGCACTCCAAGGGCGAGGAGGAGGGTCACTATGAGCCTCTCCTTCGGGGTGTCCAGGATTCTTGTTGTCAGGGTGGCCATGGTGTCACATCCAAGCCCCAGTATCATTGGAAGCACGGCCTTACCATTCAGTCCCATCGCCCTGAAGACCTTATTGAGCATGATCGCAAGACGCGGCAGATAACCAGAGTCCTCCATCACCGCAAAGGCTATAAAGAATGTGGTGGTTATCGGTAGTATGATTGCAATGGCATATGTCAGGGCCATGGTTATAATGCCATAGGGACCGATCAGTAGCTCCTGTATAAATTTGATGGGGATGACTGCTGTAACTATCGCCTCTGCCCATGGGTTGAGGTATCTGCCAAAGATGACATCCTCAAAGAAATCCACCATGACCCCTGCACCAAGCCTGCCAACAAACTCATACAGGAGGTACAGGACCAGCAGTAGAAAGGGTAGTCCATATAAGGGATGGATTGTGATCTCGCCAAGGGATGCCGAAACACCACCCCTTTTTGCCTCCTTTCTTGTGAGTATCCCTTCAACAATGGAGTCGACCACCCTAAGCCTCTTCTGGGTGATTATGTAGCTCAGGGGGAGAGAGTATCTCTGTGACAGTGCGTCCCTCAATGACTCAATGAGTGATATCCTGTCCTCTGGAAGGTTTTTCAGCAGCCACCGCCTGAGCGTCCTGTCGCCTGAGAGTATCATAAGTGCGATAGATCTCTTTGATATATATGCCTCTGGCAGTAGCTCTTCTATCTTTAGGATGCACTCCTCGATGGCCCTATCATAGGAGAATCTGTAGTTTGATCTTCTGGATGTTGAAAGGAGTCTTTTTAGGGTGGATATCCCTTTTCTCTGCACCGCAACGGTTGAGACCACTTCTATACCAAGTATACTGCTCAACCTCTTCTCCTTAATCTCGATGCCCCTGTTTGAGGCCTCATCCTTCATGTTGAGGTCGAGCATAAGGGGGATACCCATCTCGATGAGCTGGAGGGTAAGGAAGAGACCCCTCTTGATATTCTTTGTGTCAATGACCTGTATGACGTTGTCTATCCTCTCCTCAAGGAGGATGTCCCTTGTGACCCTCTCGTCCTCACTCATGGGGATGAGGGTGTTCACACCCGGGGTATCGATGATGAGGAACCTCTCCCTATGTATTGTGGCCTCTCCCTTTACTATCTCTACGGTTGTGCCTGGATAGTTCGAGACCGTGACATACCTGCCTGTCAGGAGTCCAAAGATCGCACTCTTGCCCACATTTGGATTGCCCACAAGGCATATCCTTGGCGCATCACTCCTTGTCTCCTTCTCTCTGTGGCAATGCTCATGCATGGTGAAGAAGTGCCAACCCTCTCCTGAGGGCAATCATTTTATAACATTAATGTGAGGCCCATGTCAAGAAAATGAAAATCATTTTCATAATTATTTTATGGTCTCTCGGTCATTGGTTGAGCCATAGTATCCACCCTTATTAAGACTTTTTGGGAAGAAGATCTGGAAGATATCTATCATCCTGTCAAGATCCATCACTGGAAACAAGGCTATATACTTTGGCATCCTCATGTATTGAAGTAACTTCCTATAAGGTGTCCTCCTCTATTGCTGCAGGACATATCTGAGATGCTGTTACATCTATCCCCCCCTGCCCTTAAATCCCTGGCAATCCTGTCTCTCCCATGCCCTGTCCCCCCTCCTCTTTTGTTTACTTTCAAGGAGTTTGAGAGTAAATTTTAAAGGATGAAGCCCTGCTAACTGAAGTATCCAGTTCAGCACCTTAGAGGCTTCTTCTTTATCCCTGGGGACGAAGGGTCTGATATTCCTCCTCTTCCATGGTTTATTATTCGCAGGGTGGATACTATGTCCTAACCG
>MTOQ01000026.1 GCA_002011735.1 Nitrospirae bacterium JdFR-81
AAGCTTGTGTTTTTATACCCAGGAGGATATCATCTTTCACGGACATTAATTTTGATCTAACCAAAGGAACTTCGCGGACAATAACAGTGATCTAACGCGGGATTTGAAAATTCCAGGGTCTCAATGTTATGATACTTTGCACTTCTAAAAGGGCTTTGCCTTTTTAGAATCCCTTACCATCACGGACCAACAATGGCTGAGGTGATCCCGTTTAGAGGCCTTCTCTATGATCCTGAAAAGGTGGATGCAAGCTCTGTGGTTGCACCACCCTATGATATAGTTACACCTGAGCTGAGGGAGGAGCTGTACAGGAGGAGCCCCTATAACATCATCAGGGTGGATTATGGCAGGGACGAAGAGGGAGACGACGAGGATAATAACCGCTATACAAGGGCCTCAAGGTTCCTTGGTGAGTGGATGGAGAAGGGGATCTTGAGGCAGGACGAGAGGCCGTCGTTCTACTGTTATCAGATTAATTACAGGGCAGGGGGGAATGAGAGGGTGTTGAGGGGCCTGATGGGTGTTGTGAGGATCGAGGAGCTTGGCAGTGGATGCATAAGACCCCATGAGGTTACATATTCAAAACCCAAGTCAGACAGGCTGAATATAATCCGTTTCTGCAGGGCGAATATCAGTCCGATATTCTCCCTTTATAGCAGCAGGGAGAGGGTGGCCTCCTCGATCCTTGAGGAGGTCTCAGGAGACAGGCCACTGCTTGAGGCAGGGGATTGCGACGGGTTTGTCCACAGGCTGTGGAGGATAGGGGACGAGGATGATATCAGGCGGATAAAGGCCGAGTTTCATGACAGGGAGATATTTATCGCTGATGGTCACCATCGTTATGAGACAGCCCTTGAGTTCCGTAACGAGATGAGGGCCAGAGGGATGCTCAGGACAGGCGATGAGCCGTTCAACTATGTGCTCATGTTTCTTGCGAACATGGAGGATGACGGGTTGACCCTTCTGCCCACCCACAGGATGGTGAATGTGGATGATCCCGGAAGGTTCAGGGAGGCGCTCGGTTCCTATTTTGAGATCAACCCACTGAATATAGGCATGGATGAGGAGGGCCGAGGGGTCATAGAGGCCATTGAGGAGAACGGCTGTCTCCTTGGCATGTTGTTGAGGGGCGATGACAGGGTTTATTGTCTGAGGCCAAGGAGACCCCTTGAGGAGATAAACACCCATCCTGCCCTCAGGGGGCTTGGCGTTACCATACTGCATGACCTCATCTTTAAAAAGATAATCGGTAAAGATGACTATGAGTATGAGATGGAGATGGCGAGGGTGATAAGAGAGGTGAGGGACGGCTCATATAATGTCGCCTTCTTTCTTGCACCCACAAGGGTAGAGGATGTGAGGAGTGTGGCCCTTGCGGGCAGGAGGATGCCTCCAAAATCAACATTCTTTTATCCCAAGCTCCTTACAGGGATGGTCATCTATAAGTTCTGAGTCAGGGTGTTGTTCAATCTCGCTTATCTCAGACAGGCCATATCGGTATGGATCATCAAGAGGATACAGAGGCATGGCCCGAAGAGGGTTGAGGTCCTGGGGAGGATATACGAGGTCTCTGAGGAGGTGTTTAATCCAAGGTTCTATTTTACAAGTGCCTTTATGGCGAGGCATATCGAGGCAGGCCCTGATGATGAGGTGCTTGATATGGGCACAGGCTCAGGGATTCAGGCCATCGTTGCAGGCATGATGGCAAAGCGGGTGGTTGCCATTGATATAAATCCAGAGGCGGTAAGGTATGCAAGGAGGAATGTCCGTCTGAACGGCCTTGAGGACAGGGTCACGGTGCTTGAGGGTGACCTGTTTGAGCCACTGCCTCATGGTGAACGGTTTGATATAATAATCTTTACTCCACCGTATATGGAGGGTTCTCCATCAACGGACTTTGAGTTTGCCCTGTATGATCCTGGCAAGAGGCTCATAAAGAGGTTCTTCAGCAGGGCAGGGGACTACCTGAAAGAGGGAGGGTATGTGCAGATGCTCTATTCATCCATTGCCGAGCCATCGCGTGTTATGGAGATGGTGGATTCCCTCGGATGGGAATGCCATACCATTGCAAGGGAGAGGACATTTACAGAGACCTTCATGATCTACAGATTAAGGCCAAGGGGCAAAACAGGTGATAGGAGGTTGGGATATGAGGATAGGCATAGTGTCTGACTCACACGATAACCTTATGAACATAAAGAGGTGCGTGGATGTCTTCCTGGATAAGGGGGTGGATCTTGTCCTGCACCTTGGTGATTATGTGAACCCTAACTCCGTGAAGGCATTCAACGGGATAAGACTGATCGGTATATTCGGGAACAACGATGGTGACCGGTTCAGATTGATGAACGCCTTTAAAGAGATAGGGGGAGAGATAAAAGGGGACTTTTATGAGTTTGAGGAGGATGGCCTGAGGTTTGCATGTTATCATGGCACAGAGCCTCAACTGAGGGATGCACTGATTGAGTGCGGGAGATATGATGTGGTGCTTTATGGCCATACACATGAGTGTGTTGATGAGACGAGGGGCAGGACCCGAGTCCTCAACCCTGGCACGGCCCATGGTTTTGGATATAAGGCCACCATCATGATCTTTGATACAGTGGGCCGAGAGGCCGAATTTATCGATATCTAAATATCAATGGATCCCCGTCCATCCACCATTGATGCCCTGCTTGAGGAGATCAGGAGGACATTCAGGGAAGAGGTTGTCCATTACAGGTATCTCAGGCCCGAAGATGCAAGATACTCTGAACCAGAGAGGCCATTAAGGACAGAGGTCCAGGAGCTGCTTCGTGCCGAGGGTATCGAGAGGCTCTTTATACATCAGGCAAGGGGCATAGACCTCATAAGGGAGGGTCATAACATCGTTGTTATGACCCCTACCGCAAGTGGGAAGAGCCTTATATACAACATCCCTGTGCTTGAGTCGATACTGGACGATCCCTCCACAAAGGCGCTGTATCTGTTTCCTTTGAAGGGTCTTGAACAGGATCAGATAAAGAGGCTCAGGGGATATGCCGAGAGGCTCGGTATCACAAACCCCGCAGAGATATACGATGGTGACACGACCTCCTACAGGAGGAAGAGGATTCGGGACTCGTTACCCAATATAATATTCTCAAACCCCGATATGCTCCACCTTGCCATCAACGCCTTTCACACCAAATGGATGGATTTCTTCCGTAACCTCCGATTCGTGATCATAGACGAGATCCATACCTACAGGGGTGCCTTTGGCTCCCATGTTGCCCATGTCCTGAGGAGGTTGAGGAGGATATGCCACCACTATGGTTCAAGACCCCAGTTTATCGCGTGTTCTGCAACCATTGCAAACCCTGAAGGGCTTGCAAGGGATCTGACAGGTCTTGACTTCGCGGTGGTTGACAGGAACGGGGCCCCAAGGGGAGGCAGGCATATCATATTCCTGAACCCTTATGGCAGTCCCTACACCACTGCCACAAAGGTGTTCCGCCTGTGCATTGATCAGGGCCTTAAGAGTATAGCCTTTACAAAGGCGAGGAGGATAACAGAGCTGATGTATAGCTGGCTGGTTGATGCCTCTCCTGAATACAGGCATTCGGTCAGCTCATACAGGGCGGGCTTTCTTCCATCAGAGAGGAGGGAGATCGAGCAGAGGCTGTTCTCAGGTGAACTGAAGGGTGTCATATCCACGAGTGCACTGGAGCTTGGCGTTGACATCGGTGGCCTTGACGCATGCATACTCACAGGTTATCCAGGGAGCATAGCAAGCACATGGCAGAGGGCAGGGAGGGTGGGGAGGCATGGTCAGGACGCCCTGATAGTGATGGTTGCCCTCAGGGATGCCCTTGATCAGTATTTCATGAGGCACCCTGAGGACTTCTTCAGCAGGGGGCATGAGGCGGTTGTTGTGGACTCATCAAACAGATCCATAATCAGGCAGCACCTGCCATGCGCCTCTGCAGAGGTCTATCTCAGGGTGGATGATCCGGTATACGATGTGCAGGAGATCATGCCTGTTATCGATGAGCTCTCAGGGGAAGGGAGGCTGAGGCCTGGCAGGAACAACGACATATGGTTCTCTCCAAGGAGGTATCCACAGAGGGAGGTGAGCATAAGGGGGATAGGTGCTGTGTATGGTGTCTACTGTGATGATAGGAGGATTGCGGAGATAAGTGGCACAAGGGTGTTTAAGGAGGCCCACCCCGGGGCCATATATCTCCACAAGGGCAGACAGTACAGGGTCGAGAGGCTCGACCTTGAGGCACTGAAGATATACTGTAAGGAGGTCGATGTGCACTACTACACCCAGGCCATAACCCATGAGGAGACAGAGGTCCTTGCAGAGAAGGAGACTATCGGTGCCGTCTCCTGGGGTGGCCTGAGGATAACCAGTGTGGTTACAGGATACTGGAGGAAGAGGCTGTTGAGTCAGGACAGGCTGGAGAGGCACAGGCTCGATCTGCCCCCCTGGCGTTTTGAATCGCAGGGGTTGTGGATGAGGTTTGATGATACCCTTGAGGAGAGGTTGTTGAGCAGGGGCCACGATCTCGCAGGTGGTCTGCACGCCCTTGAACATGCGATGATATCCGTCCTGCCCCTTTTTGCCATGTGTGATAAGGGCGATATAGGTGGGAGGAGTTACACGATATATCCTGAATTCATGTCACCGGCGATATTCATATACGATGGATACGAGGGAGGGATCGGTCTTACAAGGAGGGGGTTTGATGTGATCGAGGGGTGGATTGATGCGACAGAAAGACTGATCAGGGAGTGTCCGTGTGAACTTGGTTGCCCATCCTGTGTCTATGATTCACAATGTGGCTCAGGGAATGAGCCACTTGATAAAGGTGCGGCACTGTTGATCATACAGGAGGCAAGGGGGCTGTTAAAGGCAAAGACCTCCACCCTTACCTGAGTGGAGGTCTCTGCCCTTTTAATGAAGGGTTATTATTTCCTACTTCTTTCTATGTGTGGCGCAGTATTTCGACTTTCCAACAGCGTTCTTCTTGCACCTCTTGCCCTCTTTGGTCTTTGCTGCACATTGTACCTTCTTTGTCTTTGCCATATCTCCTCCTTTTTTAAAAAATTTTTATTATTATATCACACAGAGATCATAATGCAAGGTTGTAATGTCTCTCTAACACACCCTCCAGCCGTCTTATGCGGAAATCAATCAGGAGGTTTATAAACCGTGGTGAGAGGATAGGGTTGTCCTTCATGCCAAAGAGGTGGCTCTTGCATCCACAATCTGATGACCCGAAGCGGGGTATGTTCCAGTGGGATATGCTGTTCAGTGCACTGGCAATCTCACACTCCAGATCCACACTCGCCCTTACGGGTAACGAAACACAGTGCTCAGCCCACTGTCTTAAGTGGTCTATATGCCAGTGGGTGGTCTTGTGTCTCCTCTGGTGTCTTGCGATGCGCTGTGATAGGTTCCTCCTGGCAGATCCGACATATAGATAATATCCCTTCTCAAAACGGACCATCCCGAGGTTTCCCACCGGTATCCTCCTGCCCCTCTTCAACCGCAGGATGATGATATAACTACCAATGTCACGGGCCTCCTTCCTGATCACATCCCATGGTATAACGAGTTCCCTGACAGGTCCTTCAAGCACGAGTGCCCTCTTCCAGGAGACCGAGATCGCCTTTACCATGATATCCCGCGATACAGAGAGGAGGGTTTTTGCAAACTTGAGGTCTGTGTGATATTCAGGCATGAAGTATCTGAGATGTGGGGAATGGGCAATAAAAAGCACGGCACAGGTTCGTCCTCTGCCGGAAAGCCCTGCGAGCTCTTCGAGGTGCCTCCTCCCGCGGAGTGTTACCGCATCTGGAAACATCGCTATCCCACCGCTGAACAGTGTGCAGGACTTTACCTCCAGCAGCACGTCCCTCCCCTTATGCCTCAGGAGAAAATCAAACCTGCTGTTACCGACCATGATCTCTGGTTGTATCACCTCTGCACCTTCAAGCCCTGGTATACGGCTGTGCTCTAACAGGTGCCTGGCTATGGTGTTATTGAGATGGGTGTGGAGTAACACAGGCAGGCCATCCTTCTCCACAGCCACAGAGATGTATCTCATCCTCTGGGATGAGGACCTGCGGGGTGTCAGGTAGAGTGTGCTTCCTGGAAGGAGCAATTCCCAAAGTCTGCCGGGATTGGGCAGGTATGCCATCACCCTTCTCCCATCAACGATACACTCAATGCTGAACCGGTTTGGCCGCCTCAGGAAGATGCCTCTCTTCAGATGCTCAAAGGGCTTCATGGGTTGTATTATGGTTAAACTGGTTATTATCTTAACAATTTCTTCTGACTTTTTCGTCCGGACCCTTTACCTTCAGGCTCCATAAGGTTATACTCTATGTGAGGAAGGGTTTGGTTGTGGATTATACGATAAAGATAGGCGGTGAGGCCGGTCAGGGTCTTCAGACCATTGGTTATATCCTTGCAAGGGTGCTTGTAAGGGCAGGTTATCATGTCTTTGCCAATCAGGATTATGAATCCAGGATAAGGGGTGGACATAACTTCTTCCAGATCCGTTTCTCGGACAAGAGGGTCCTGTCAGCCTCAGAGGGCGTTGATATACTCGTTGCCCTTGACAGGGCAAGTATAGAGAGGCACAGGGGAGAGCTCACAGGGGATGGGATGATCCTCTATGATCCTGATTCTTTGAAGGTGAGATACAGAGAGCCGTTCTTCCTTGATGTGCCCATGCAGGCCCTTGCTATCGATGCAGGTGGCAGGGTGATGATGAATACAGTGGCTGTTGGTGCGGTGCTTGGCATGCTCAATCATGACTTTGGCATTCTTGAGGATGTCCTGAAAGAGACATTTATGAAGAAGGGCACGGAGGTGGTAGAGAATAATATAAAGGCAGGCAGGTCGGGTTACGAGTATGCAAAGGAGAATTGCAGGAGGTGTGTCTTTGTATTATCAGGTGGTGATGGTAGAAGGAGGATGCTCATAAGCGGGAACGAGGCACTTGCCATAGGTGCCATAAATGCAGGGTGCAGGTTTATCTCTGCCTATCCAATGACACCATCAACAGGTATCATCACATATATGGCCTCAAAGGCAGAGGAGTTCTCCATTGTTGCGGAGCAGGCAGAGGATGAGATAGCGGCGATAAACATGGCCATCGGTGCGTCATTCGCAGGTGTGAGGGCCATGACCGCCACCTCTGGTGGTGGGTTCTGTCTCATGACCGAAGGGGTCTCACTTGCAGGTATGACCGAGACGCCGATCGTGATAGTCCTTGCGCAGAGGCCAGGGCCTGCAACCGGCCTCCCCACAAGGACAGAGCAGGGAGAGCTGTTCTTCTCACTGTTTTCAGGACATGGAGAGTTCCCCAGGGCGATCCTTGCACCAAGGGATGCAGAGGATGCGTTCTATACGATTCAGAAGGCGTTCAATATAGCCGAGAAGTATCAGTCAGTGGTGTTCGTGATGAGTGATCAGCATCTTGCAGATTCATACTGGTCGGTGGATGGCCTTGATCCTCAGAGGATAGGGATAGAGAGGGGACTCCTGCAAGATGATGAGGTCAGTGAGGGGTATCTGAGGCACAGGATCACCGAGACGGGTGTCTCACCAAGGGCGATCCCTGGTCAGGCCGGAAAGGCCGTTGTGGTCACAGACAGCGATGAGCATGATGAGGAGGGCCATATAATAGAGGATGCCGCGATGAGGAAGGCGATGGTGGAGAAGAGGATGAAGAAGCAGGAGGGCATCGCCTCTGAGATATCGATACCTGCCTTATATGGTGATGAGAGGCCAGATATACTCCTTATCGGCTGGGGCTCTACCCATGGCGCAATCATCGAGGCCGTGGACATCCTCAATAAGAAAGGCGTGAATACATCGATGCTGCACCTCAACGAGATATGGCCCCTTCATCCGAAGGTGGCGGATATCATCCACGGGGCAGGCACGGCATATACGGTGGAGAACAACTTTACCGGCCAGTTGGGGAGGCTTATCAGGATGGAGACAGGCCTTGATTTAAAGGGCAGTATAACGAGGTATGATGGAAGGCCGTTCACAGCAGGGGAGATTGTGAGGAGGGTGGAGGATGCCATCAATGGATGACTATAGGGGGCAGGAGCCTGCCTGGTGTCCTGGATGTGGGAACTTCCAGATACTCACCGCTGTTAAGCAGGCACTGATTGAGCTCGGCCTTATGCCACACCAGGTCCTGCTTGTTTCGGGCATCGGACAGTCGAGCAAGCTGCCCCATTATATGAGGTGTAATACCTTTAATGGCCTGCATGGAAGGACCCTGCCTGTTGCAACAGGTGCAAAGCTTGCCAACCACGAGCTGGTTGTTATAGCAGTGGCTGGTGATGGAGACTGCTATGGGGAAGGTGGTAATCACCTCATCCACACAATAAGGAGGAATATAGACATAACCCTGCTCGTGCATAATAATCAGATATATGGCCTTACAAAGGGCCAGGCATCACCAACATCTGATGCAGGGATGGTCACAAAGCTACAGCCCCATGGGGTTGTCCTCTCACCATTTAATCCCATCGCCTTTGCTGTCTCGATGGATGCAGGCTTTGTTGCAAGGGGCTTTTCAGGAGACATACCCCACCTCACAGAGATGATAAAGGAGGGTATCGGTCACAGGGGCTTCTCAATGATTGACATCCTCCAGCCGTGTGTTACATTCAATAAGTTGAATACATATGCGTGGTACAGGGAGAGGGTGTACAGGCTTTCGGATCATGATCCATACGACAGGAGGCTCGCCTTTGAAAGGGCCCTTGAATGGGGCGAGAGGATACCGATAGGGGTTATCTACAGGAACCATCGGCCTGCCTTTGAAGGGCTTGTCCCTGCCCTTAAGAAGGGTCTGCTTGTTGAGGATGCGGGGAGACCCCCGATTGATACACTATTAAATCAACTATATTGAAGGAGGTACCATGGAGAGATTCTCAATTATCGAGGTTATTGAACAGGCAATCCAGACGGAGGGGCTCGGGCATGAGTTCTACAATAAGATGGCCAGCAGGTTTAAGGACCATGAACAACTGCAGAGGCTGTTCGATACCCTTGCCCTCAAGGAGTTACAGCACAAGAATACATTTATAGAGTTGAAGGATATGACAGGTGAGGATGAGCCTGAAGGATGGGAGGAGGTCAAACCCTACTTCAGGGCGATGACCGAGTCGGCGTTCTTCCTTGGAAGGTTCAAGTCCCTGCCCTCCATGGAGGGTATAAGGACACCGGCTGATGCCCTGAGGCTCGCAATAAACTTTGAGAAGGAGACGATCCTCTATTTCCTTGGCATGAGGGACGCGGTGAAGGAGAGGGAGGTGGTGGATGAGATTATCCGTGAGGAGAGGAGTCATATAGTATGGCTCTCAAGGCTTGAGGATGAGGTGTTAAAGGGCTGATAAGGGGATATACGGAGAGGTGGGTTGAGTCTCTTCCTGATCTTCTTCTTTCTGGTTTATGGTGTAATGCACCTTTATCTGATCCTGAAGGTGAGGGCCGTCTTCTCGTTCAATCCAGAGGTATGGTTTTGCATTATCCCCTGGATGATGGTGATGGTATCCTCACCATACCTTGTATGGGTATCTGAAAGAACAGCCCCTGAGCCACTGGCCCGTGTCATAGCCTATACGGCCTATACATGGATGGGTATCCTCTTCCTCTACGTCTCTGCCTCGGTGCCCATTGATGTCTACAGGCTGCTTACCACCCTGTTCTCCCTTCCTTCACCATCCAGGGCCTTTGCCCTCTTTGCACCATTGATCATTGCACTGTCAATAACCATCTATGGCTACCTTGAGGCAGGGGACATCCGTGTTGAGAGATTTGTGATAAAGACTCAAAGGCTCCCGGAGGGCAGGAGGTTGAGGATAGTCCAGATATCGGATGTGCACCTTGGCCTCATCATCAGACACAGGAGACTCAGGAGGATACTGGATGAGGTGAGGAAGGCTGAACCTGATATACTGGTATCAACAGGTGACCTTGTTGATGGGCAGATGAACGAGCTTGAGGGTATTGACGTCATGTTCAGGGAGATCAACCCACCACTTGGGAAGTTCGCTGTAACAGGCAACCATGAGTTCTATGCTGGCATAAGGGAGTCGGTGGATTTTATAGAGAGGGCGGGGTTTAGGCTCCTGCGTAACGAGGGGGTTACGATTGACGATATAATCAATATAGCAGGGGTTGATGACCCAGCAGGGATTCGTTACGATCCATCCAGTGGTCCCTCTGAGGCCAGACTGCTGGCCTCCCTTCCAAGGGACAGGTTTACCATACTCCTGAAGCACAGGCCCATCCTGGAGGAAGACTCGACCGGTCTGTTCGACCTCCAGCTATCAGGCCACACCCATAAGGGCCAGCTGTTCCCCTTTGGGCTTATAACAAGGCTATACTATCCTGTTGATGCCGGTAGCATGAGGATTATGGATGGTTCATACCTATATGTAAGCCGTGGCGCAGGGACGTGGGGGCCGCCTATGCGATTCCTGTCACCCCCGGAGGTGACGGTGATAGACATAGTATCCCGGCATAATGGGGAGAAACAGGGATGATAACGATTGTATAATTATATAAAACCATAAACCAGGAGGTTGAGATGTATGCAGATGTTGAGGTCTATGAGGGAGGAAAGTTTATAAGGGTTGAGAAGATGAAGCTCAAGAAGGTGAAGGAGCTGAGTGATGACATAATCTATGAGAATGAACAGGGCAGGGCGGTGATATATCTCAAGAAGAAGGACAAGTATATACTGGTCTCCATAGAGATGGCATGATAAGGAAAATTTGCATTTGAGATATTTTCTGGTAAAATTAGATTAGAACTGTTAAGAGATTTTTCCCAGGAGGCTATGATGGGTTATACGATCGTGGCACTCAAGGAGAAGATATTAGAGATGTATCCAGAGATTCAGGACAATGGGATCAACCTCTCCCTAACCTTTGATGAACAGAAGGATGCCTACATAGTGAGGCTGAGCAAGGGAGGTCATGAGCTATCAACACACCTTGATAAGGCCGATGCCGATGAATGTATGAATGGCGTCAAGTGTGTTCACCTTGGTGTGCAGATAGGGGAGTTCATAAAAAACTTTTCAGCCACGGGCTGATCAGCGGAAGGAGGTGAAGAGGGTGAAGGCTTTAAGGATTGTCTTTATATCCGTAGCCATTATTGGTCTCATCTTTGCATGTAAAAAGGCAGAGACAGAGAAGGTTGAGGCACCAGTGGAGAAGGAGATGAAGGCCGAGGAGGCAGCTCCTGCAAAGGCAGAGGCCCCGTCATACAGTATGGCAGGCGATGTCGAGAGGGGCAAGGCACTGTTTAAAGATGCGAATTTTGCCAATGGAAAGGCCGGCAAATCATGCAGTTCATGCCACCCTGATGGAAAGGGTCTTGAGAAGGCAGGCACAAAGGGCGAATTCAATATCATGGGACAGAGGCAGGGTAGCCTTGAGGACGCCGTGAATTTCTGTATCAAGATGGCGCTCAAGGGCGAGCCGATAGAGACCGATAGCCAGCAGATGAAGGACATCGTTGCCTATATAAGATCTATCGGTAAGTAGATTCAAGTGTCTTGAAAAGAACAGATAATAGGCATGGAGGCACAGGGGTGGTAAGACCCTGTGCCTTTTTGCTTCCTACTTGAAAGGGGAAGGTTCATAAATTGGAGAAGGTTGTTGCCACCAACAGAAAGGCCTACCATGACTATTTTATTCAGGAGACGTATGAGGCAGGCATCTCACTCCTTGGCACAGAGGTGAAGTCCTTAAGGGAGGGAAGGGTCAACCTGAGGGATAGCTATGTGATTATAAAGGACAACGAGGCCTTTCTCCTAAACTGCCACATCAGTCCTTACAGCCATGGCAATATCCAGAACCATGACCCATTGAGGACGAGGAAGCTCCTGCTCCACAGGAGGGAGATAAACAGGCTCTTTGGTGCACTGACGCAGAAGGGCCTCACGATAATCCCCCTCAAGATCTATTTTAAAAACGGTAAGGCAAAGGTTGAGATCGCCCTTGCAAAGGGTAAGAGGAAATACGAAAAGAGGGAGGCAGTAAAGAAGAAGGAGGCGCGGAGAGAGATAGAGCGTTATCTGAGGAGATGACCTTTGAGACATATTTGTTTATCAGTAGTGTCCGCTAAAAAATTATCATAAGGCTTGAAACCTCTGTCAAAGGTGATAGAATATCACCTGTACAATCAATAATGACAGGAGGTTCAAG
>MTOQ01000003.1 GCA_002011735.1 Nitrospirae bacterium JdFR-81
CAGAGTATAGAAAGGATAGTATATGCAGTAATAAGTCACTTAAATGATCAATGGAGGAGAAAACCCTTAAAAGAATTTACACAAAACTATTGACATTACCATTACTTAAACATTCCACATTTTTGAAAAAGTAGCCCTGATATGCTATTCTTTTAAGAGATGAGAGCAAGCCTAAAACACCTCATATACCTTCTCATCTTTCTTACTTTCATCTTTATAGGCTGTGAGACGCTCAGGTCATCCAAGCCAATAGTCCCAATAAGGGAGTATGAGCGTATGCTTGTAGGCAGGCTGGATGCGGACTATGTCGGGACAGAGACCTGTCTCTCTGCCTGTCACTACCACGATAAGATCAAACGAGATTTTGACTCGAGCACAATGGGTGCACAGGTCATTGCGAAGACAGGCCTTCCACTTGTCAATTGTGAGTCCTGCCACGGCCCTGGGAGCCTGGCTATCAAGGGGATCACGCCTGAAAAGGTAAAAGAGGATGCCAGGCGTGGCATCAGAACCAAATGCAACTATGAGACATTAATAGATATCAAGAGCCTTCCTGCACCTGCAAAGTCCCTCATCTGTCTGAAATGCCATACAGCAAACGCAACATTCAACCTCCACAACTGGAATGCAGGTCCACATGCCATAAATGATGTCACCTGTATCGATTGTCATAATGTCCATAAGGGGCCTGACCTGATAGTAAGGAAGAATGATCTGGCGAATATGTGCGAGAGGTGCCACCAGGAGATAAAGGCAGCCTTTTCCCTTATCAGCCATCACCCTGTCCCCGAGAGAAAGATATACTGCACAGACTGCCATAACCCTCACGGCAGTGGTAACGAGAAGATGTTACGGAGACCCACCGTAAAACAGACGTGTACAAGGTGCCATGCCGAGAAAGAAGGCCCCTTTATCTTTGAGCATGCTGAGAATACAGAGGACTGCCTCACGTGTCACAGACCCCATGGCTCCGTGAATAACAACCTTCTCACTGTGAGGCTTCCTTTCCTCTGTCTCCAGTGCCACTCTGTGCACAGGACGTCAGCCACCTCATCTATAGAAGGGAAGGCCACATTTAATACAAGGTGCACTGACTGCCATTCGCAGATCCACGGCTCTGACCTTCCATCAACATCAGGTAAGGGGAGATTTATCCAGTGAGAGAGGGACTGATAAGGGGATCATTAATCATCATATTCTTTACCGTTTTTCTTTTTAATCAGGACGCCCCTGCAGAGGAGGCAAACAATACTGGACATATCTATCGCGACTTGAAGGTTTATACCTGCCTCAATATTGTTGATCTAAGTGGCTCAGCGCAGGTTGCTGAATATGAATACCCCTATGATTCCATCTCGGTTGACGGAGAGATAAGGTTCATACACCTGCCACAGAGGCTGCATCTGGATCTCAGTATCAAGAATAAAAAGGATAACTACCTTGACCTTAGCTATGCATATAAGGATATCGTCCTCTTCAGGGGGAGGAACAACAGTATGTTTCATAACCTTGAGAATATAAGATTGCTGGACCTCGATCCTTCAACATCCTCAACAGGTGTTGATGTCAGGGACTATGATGAAGACTACGGTGTACGGAGTGGTCTGGGTAACTTCCTCTTACGACTGAAGACACCCAATTTCCCACTTCATCTCTATGTCGAAGGTACCATGATCAGAAAGGATGGAAAGAGGCAGCAGAGGTTCATGGATGGGTCTGCATATTTTAATGATATAGTGAGGGCGTCAAGGAGCAGGGATATCGACTGGAAGACAGAGGACATAGCGATAGGAAGCAATGGACATCTTGGGCCTGTGGAGATCGAATTTCTGCATGGTGAAAAGAGGTTTTACAATCAGGGAGACGATGAGCTTTATGATAGCTATACCAGCGCAGGCTTCGGTAGCATCCTGAGGGATGCAGGGATGTACCCCCATAACCTCATCCCTGACCTTAAGGGTTCATACAATACCTTCAAGATTCATACATCCTACACAGGAAGGCTCGTTGCCTCAGCAACACTCTCAAACATCGAGAGAGAGAACCTCTTCAGCAATGCCAAGGCTGACTACCTGAGGGGACACGCTGAGATAACATGGATGCCAACGGAAAGGCTGACCCTGTTCTTCAATTACAGATATATGGACAGGGATATTGATAATCCTGAGACTGTAACACTCACCGATCTGTCAGACCCCTCAAATACATACACTTATTATGTGAGACCCTCCATCTCCTCTGTCTCAAGGAGGTTTTCAGGGACGGTAAGGTACCGGATCTTTAGGAATGCAACATTAAAATTCGCTTATTCCCATGACGGTATCAGGAGGGAAGATATTGATGAATGGATGACAATCCCCGAGGAGACAACGGAGGACAACATTACCTTCACCACTGACCTGAGATTGAAAAGGAATCTCAGGATCAAAACAGAGTATGTCCATACCATCATTGACAATCCTCCCACCAATATCGAACCTGATACCTCTGATAAAGGCAAGCTCTCCGTAACGTGGCTCCCACGAAACTGGATCAGTACCCTCTTTATCTATAGCATAGAAGAGGGGGAAAGGGATAATCTCCGATTCATTGATATCACCGCTGATCAGAGACACCTGAGACGACATCGCTTCCTCAGCAGTGTCACCTTAATGCCACTTGATAACCTCTCCCTGACCCTGAGTTACTTTTACCTTTCTGACAGGATCACCCAGGATATTGAGTATCGCGATACCGAAGGCATACCACATATAGACGATTATGTGCCTTATGAAGAGACCTCCAATAATTATTCTGCTGACATTACATATATCCCCCACGAAAGGATCGAACTGAATATTGGACTCAATCACACAATGAGCGAAGGGAGATTCTATCCTGATGATATAAACCTGACGGAGCCTGTCGATATAGCCTCTTTCTCTGAACTAAAGACAGAAGGAACGGTCTATTACATCATCGGGAGATACATCCTGGGAAGGGACTTCTCAACAGGGCTACATTACAGATACAGCAGACTCGACGATAGAATAGATAACCCACACGATGATGTGGAGGATGGAAGGGCACACATCCTGCTCCTTACCTTCTCAAAAGAGTGGTAACAGGGCTATGAGGGCGCGAAGGCTGACAACCCTTATAATACTTCTCTCTACTGTGCTCTTCATCGCTGTCCATACAGTGGCGATAGAGCATCCCGAGAAGAAGACGATAGGGGTTATAATGATCCCCAGGATCTATTATTTTGAGGAGATACATAACTCCTTTATCGGAAGTCTGTTCTCAGAGGGGTTAAAAAGGGATGATGTCGAGATCATCATCCAGAAGCCATTACCAGACAGGATATCCCTCTTGAATACGGTCAGGAAATTTGTGGCATTGGATGTGGATGTGATAGTCTCCTATGGGACACCCGCAACGCTCGCTGCTGTGAGTGAGCAGTCTGATATTCCGGTGATCTTTGCAGGCGTGTTTGACCCATACCGTGCCGGAATATCGTTAAAGAATGCAGCAGGTGTCAGCTCAAAGGTCTCGATACTGGACCTCCTTCAGAGATTAAAGAAGATATCTGACTTTTCAAGGCTTGGTGTCCTGTATACAAGCACAGAAGAGGACTCCCTTCTGCAGGCTGATGAGGTCAAGAGACTCCAGGAGAGGCTCGGGTTTAAATCCGTGCCTTTTAATATCAGGCGGACCACTGACACGAAGAAGATAAGGGATGTGGATGCCCTGCTTATAACCTCAAGCTGTCCTGTAATTTATTGTCTTAACCACATAATAGATATAGCCCGCAGGGAGAAGATCCCTTTAGCCTCATTGATCAACACCGAGAAGGGCAGTGGCGTCTTATTGACCGTCTCGGCAAATCCAGAAGAGCAGGGGAGAGAGGCAGCCATCCTGGTCACAAGGCTTTTAAAGGGCGAGAGTATCTCCTCCCTGTCTGTTATAAGCCCTAACAGGATAGATGTGATCACAAACCCAAAAGAGGCAGCAAACCTCGGACTTAAGATCAATACGAGATCTATCACCAACCGCAAAGGAGTCGTTAAATAACCGATGTTTAATAATTATCTTAGATCATGGATGCTCCTCTGCACACTGTTGAGTGTATCATTGATTAACACCTCTGCCTCGACATATGCACAAACACTTCAGGATGTGGAAGAGGTAAAAATAGGTCTTGTGCCAGAGGTTCATGTCTTTGAACAGATGAAGAGGTATGAATACCTCACATCATATCTTACAAAGAAGACAGGGATAAAGATCAGATTCAGCATAGTCAAAAACTATGGAGATATTGTTGATCTCTTCTACGGGCTTGAGCTCGATGGGGCCTTCTTTGGATCACTCACTGCGCTCATAGCGGACGAGAAGCTTGAGGTTGAACCTGTTGTAAGACCAGTATATCCTGATGGCAAAAGCACCTCTCGCAGTTACATCCTGATAAGGAAGGACAGCAGGATAAGTGGCATAAGGGATCTGAAGGGGAAGGTGATCGCATTTGTGGATAAGGCATCGACAACAGGGTATGTCTTCTTGGTTGCCTACCTGAGGGAGAAGGGGGTCAATTCAATAGGCAGATATTTCGGTGAATACTTCTACACCGGCAGTCATGATGCTGCGATAAAGAGTGTGCTGGAGGGAGGGGCAGACATTACTGCTGTAAAGGACAGGGTCTACCAGATGCTTGCCTATAGAAATCACAGGGTTGCAGAGGAACTCATAGTTATAGCCAGATCAGCGGAATTCCCGAGTAATACACTATGGTTGAGCAAGCACCTGGACAGGGAGATAAGGGAACGGATCAAGAAGGCATTCCTTGAGATGAGCAACGACAAAGAGGGCAGGGAGGCACTCAGGAGGTTTGGTGCAAAGGGCTTTATAGAGACAGGATATGATGATTATAAGAATGTTTTAATCCTCTTGAAGAGGGCCGGGATCAAAGACTTGAGGACATATGATTATTTTAATAAATGAAAACGTCCATCCCCTCACTTGACCCCTTGAACCCTCGAATCCCTTCTATAACGAAATTTACTGGTTAAGATCAAAGACCTCCACCCCTGCTGGTATCTGGAATGAGAATAGCGAATCATCAAGGCCTGTGTTGAGGACCACATCATCAATCGTAATGGTCACGCTGTTATCGTAAAGATCAAATATCGTGAATCCCTTTACCGGAAAACCATTGGTATCCGTAACAAGCTCTATCTTCTTTATAATACCCATCTTATGCCTTGGTGTAAGTTCAAGGGTGGTGTCTCCTGTTGTCTTGACATAAAAATCCTTCCTGAGATCACCGAGACCATTAAGCAGGGCAATGGGTAACTGGCTGTAGGAGCCCTCCTCAAACACACTCCTTAATACCTGTCCCTCCGCCTTCCTGTATATCCACAGGCGGTCTCCATTGATGATTACCTCCTCATCCCTCGGTCTTGAGTATTCCCATCTTATATATGAGGGCTTCTTGATAAAGAACCTCCCTGAATAATCCTCTGTCCTTTCAAGATCCTTAAGAAAACTCCTCTGTGAGAATCTACCCTTGATGTCCTTGACCACTGAATACTCCTTCTGGATATGCTCTATAATGTCGTCAACAGCGGCATAGACAACAGACCACGGACAATAAATTACAGGCAACAGGCCACAGAAAATAAACAGTAATAACCAAAATGGACCATTGTTCAATGGGCCTTTAAACCTTTTCATCTTCTCTTAAGGACCTCTCTTGGCTTCCCTGCCTCTGTCTGTGGACCAACTATCCCCTCTTCCTCAAGCATCTCCATGATCCTGGCGGCACGATTATAGCCTATCTTTAACCTCCTCTGTATATAAGAGATGGACGCCTGTCCTGTTGAGATCACGAGTTCCTTCGCCTGTTGATATAACTCATCCCTCTCCTCTATATTAACCTCCCTTTCAGGCTCTGACAGCGGCTCTTCAAAGGCCGTATAATCAGGCCTGCCCTGTGACTTGACAAAATCAACAACCTTCTTTATCTCATCCTCGCTAACATAGGCACCGTGTACCCTCATCGTCTTCTTACCAGGGCTCATGAAGAGCATATCACCCTTGCCAAGGAGCTTTTCGGCACCATAGGTATCAAGCACTATCCTTGAGTCTATCTTTGAGGAGACCTGGAAGGATATCCTGGATGGGAAGTTCGCCTTTATCACACCTGTTATTACATCAACCGATGGCCTCTGTGTGGCAAGGATGAGGTGGATGCCAGCAGCCCTCGCCATCTGTGCAAGTCTTGCAATGGAATCTTCAACCTCATTTGCCGCCACAAGCATCAAATCAGAGAGCTCGTCTATAAATATAACGATGTATGGGAGGGTGCCTTCAGGGGAGGACGACCTGTCCTTCATGAGCTTTTTATTGTATGCCTCCATATTCCTTGAGCCTGTCTCTGCAAGCAACCTGTACCGCCTCTCCATCTCCATGATCATCTTCCTCAATGCCTCGGATGCCTTCTTGGGCGAGGTAACGACAGGCATCAACAGATGGGGTATATCCTCATAGGCCGAGAGTTCGAGCATCTTGGGGTCTATAAGGAGCATCCTCACGTCCGCAGGCGTTGCCCTGAAGAGGAGACTCAGTATCATTGCATTGATTGCGACACTCTTGCCAGAACCTGTAGCACCAGCGACAAGCAGGTGTGGCATCCTTGTAAGGTCTGCAACCACAGGGTTACCGAATATGTCCTTCCCGAGGGCAAGCGTAAGCAGTGATGTGCTCTTCTTAAAGGCATCCGCAGAGAGTATCTCCTTTAAATAGACATCCTCCCTCTCCTTGTTGGGAACCTCGATACCAAGGGTGGACTTGCCAGGGATGGGGGATATGCGGATACTGCTTGCCCTCATAGCCATGGCAAGGTCATCAGAGAGGGATATAACCTTGCTTATCTTTATACCAGGGGCAGGCTCAAACTCAAACATGGTCACAACAGGACCAGGAGATACCTGTGTTACCTTGCCCTCTATCGAGAAGTCAAGCAGCTTCTGCTCAAGGAACCTTGAGGCCTCATAAAGCTCCTCCCTGGATATCCTCACCTTTGACGAGGGGGCATCCCTCAGGAGCCTTATCTCTGGTAGCTTATAATCAGCCCCAGCCACCTTTGGTTCCTGTGGTGCAGGTTCAGGATAGACAAGCGGAAGGGGTTCCTGCTTATAAACGGGTTCTGGGACAGGCTGTTCTTCTATCTGCGGGGCCTCCTTCCTGCCAGGCATCGCTGTCGAGAGAGTCCTTGCGCCCTCTGCTGTCTTCCTGCCAACATTCCTTACAAGATCAACAATGGAGATAGGTATCAGATACATCAGGGTGATAAGCACCAGGGGGATAAAGAGGAGGTATGAGCCAACCTCCGAAAGAAACCTCACTGTCAGTTTGGTCAGGAGAAAACCCACAACCCCACCACTGTCCCTTTCAAGGCTCAGGCTGAGGACGGAGGAGACGGAAAGCATCAATACCAGGATCATCACCAGGAATACAGAGGGCCTGTGCCTTATCCCCTTCCCAAGGAGTCTCTTTACACCATAAATCCCGAATATCAGGGGGATGATATACACACTGTATCCCATCAACTGGAGCAGGGTATCAGAGAGGTAGGAGCCAAAGAGGCCAAGGAGGTTCTCAAGTTGTTTTGACTCAACAGGGGTATGGGTGAAGAACGACGGATCCCAGGGGCTATGGCTTATAAGGCTTAATAATATCGCAAGGCCAACGAGGATAAAGAGGACACCTGTTATCTCTTCCCTTATCCTGCCAGACCTCTCCATATCGATAATATGATAACAGATGCGAGAAAAAAACGATAATATGCAAATGGTATAAGTGTATGTCTCTGGAAGAACCCAAGGAGGAACCTTATGGCTATGTATCCAGTGACCGCAGAGACAAGGACGCCCGTGATGAATATGCCGTATTCCACCTCGCCTGAGCCAATAAGTCTTTTTGCCTCCAACATGCTTGCCCCAAGAATAGCAGGTGTCCCGAGGAGGAAGGAGAACCTTGCAGAGGCATCCCTCCTGAGGCCCCTGGTGAGACCTGCTACAATGGTGATGCCTGATCTTGAGACCCCTGGCACGAGGGCAAATGCCTGGGCAATCCCGATAAAGAGGGCATCAAGGAGGCCTAATCTCTCAATACCTGCATGTTGCGATCTCCTGTACCGCCTCTCCGAGATGATCATGAGTATGGAGACAAGACAGAGGGTGAATACTATGATGATTGGGTCCCTCACCGCCTCGAAGAAATCGTGGAAGAGAAGACCCACCAACCCAGCAGGTACTGTGCCGATCAGGAGCTTCCATACCAGGGAGTCCTTCCCTGGTATCGTGCGCAATATCCCCATCCACTCATCCCTGAAATAGATGAGGAGCGCAATGAGTGTGCCAAAATGGAGTGCCACATCAAAGGTGATGGTATCAACAGCACCCTCCCATTTAAAGAACCAAGGGATGAGCACGAGATGGGCTGAACTGCTCACAGGAAGGAACTCTGTAAGCCCCTGGATGATCCCGAGGATTATTGCCTCAGACATAATGCATTATAACAGTTTTTTGTTGCCTTATGTTAAACTTCAGATAGGGCATATAATAATTTAAAATAGTCCAAGAATAGGGATGAGGCAGGAAGATAATCAATCTGAAAAGGCACAGAAGGGTGAACTCCTGAGGCTCCTTGGTGTTGCAGGCACGGTCGGGATAAACCTTGTTGCAAGCACCTTTGTAGGCTTCGCCATAGGTTATTGGCTCATTGATGGACACATCGGGACATTCCCCTGGTTTACCATTATATTCACACTCCTTGGGATTGTATCAGGTTTCAGATACCTGTTCAGGGTAGCCCGTCGGGCAGAAAGAGAAGGGCAGAAATGGAAATCCTGAAAGGCGTAATCAAAAAGAGTATATTCATCATGGTGCCCATGATGGCAGGTTCTGTGTTTATTGAACCAAGGAGACTGCCTCTTGGCATAATGACGGGGTGGTTGATCGGGATAGTGAATTTAAGAGCGCTCTCAAGGAATGTGATGGCACTCCTTGGCACAGAAAGGGCAACCGCCAAGCTCGTCTTCATGAACATGACAAGACTCCTTGCATTATTCTCAGCGATCGCTATACTTGTATATTACAGGATAATAAATATCTTCGGCTTCCTGATCGGCTTCACCATAGTCCTTTTGTTTGTCCTTATTGAGGGTTTGAAGACAGGAAGGGAGAGATAGATGCAGGGATACAGGAGTCTTCAGAGGATGAGACAGAGGCTCATTGAACTGATCCTTGAACATTCATTCAGGTATGCAAAGAGGCCCCGTTATAAACTCGCATCAGGCAGGATGAGCAACTTCTATTTCAACTGTAAGCCCACAACCCTTGACTCAGAGGGCATGCTCCTCATAGGCCACCTCATGTATGCCCTCATAAAGAAGGAGGGATGGGCGGTGGATGGTGTCGGTGGTTTGACACTTGGCGCAGACCCCCTGGCAAATGCCATCGCCTATACATTTGCAATCAAGGGGGAGCACATAAAGGCGTTCGTTGTGAGAAAGGAGAGGAAGTCTCATGGAACCATGGCATGGATTGAGGGTGGAGTGAAGAAGGGCGACAGGGTGCTGATTGTTGAGGATGTCATTACAACAGGGGGTTCGTCCATTAAGGCGATAAACAGGGCCCGTAGAAGCGGACTCAAGGTCATAGGGGTTCTTGCACTCATAGACAGGCAGGAGGGGGGGAGGGAGGCTATAGAGAGGCAGGGTTTACCATTCAGGGCAATATTTACAAAAGAGGAGATATTCAATGCTTACAACTCCAAGTAACAAATTGAGGAGGCCATATAAATGAAGACACTCACTATAGCAAAAGGTATTGCTCTTGATAGAACCTCAAAGAGCCTGCTTAATGAACTGGGGGGAAGAATGCCTCCGGACCATAAGCCTTATCGAGGCACTCAGACTCAAGAACCTCAATGATGCACAGAAGGAAGAGATACTGGGTGAGCTCTCGGCTGTATTAAATCACTTGAAGATTCATTCACAGGATGTAGAATATGCCATAGACGAAGAGGGTGAGAAGAAATGATCCACTCCTTCCTACCTTTCACTGCCCCATAGACGGGGATCAAGGGCATCCCTGAGCCCTTCACCCACCAGGTTATAGGCAAGCACGGTTATAAGTATGGCAAGCCCAGGGAATACAGAGAGCCACCAGGCTATCTCTATGTTATCCTTACCAAGGGTGAGTATATTGCCCCAGCTCGGTGTCGGTGGCTGGACACCTATGCCAAGAAAGCTCAATGCTGACTCCACAAGGATGGCTGCTGCAACACCAAGGACTGCTGAGACAAATACAGGTGCCATGCTGTTGGGGAGTATGTGACTGAATATTATCCGCATATTCCCCGCGCCAAGTGCCCTCTCGGCAAGGACGAACTCCCTCTCTTTGAGGGACAGGAACTCTGCCCTCACCAGTCTTGCCACGCCCATCCATGATGTCAGGCCTATAACCACCATGATATTCCATATGCTCGGGCCCACAAATGCTATCACCGCAAGTATGAGGAAGAATGTCGGTATGGACAGCATTATGTCAACAAACCTCATGATGATGCGGTCGACCCATCCTCCGTAATAGCCTGACAGGGCCCCGAAGAATATGCCAACAATCGTGGCGATACCAACGGCAACAAAGCCAACGGAGAGGGATATCCTGCTACCGTATATCATCCTTGACAGCACATCCCTGCCAAGGTCATCTGTGCCAAGGGGGTGTTCAGGGCCAGGTGGCTCGAGTATATGGGCACGGTCTATCTCGTTCGGGTCATAAGGAGAGATAAGGGGAGCTGCTATAGCGATGATAAAGAGGAACGCCACCACCACCGCCCCTGCAACGGCAAGCCTGTTCCGCCTGAACCGTCTCCAGAATATACTCATAAACATCCCACGCTATACAGGCACAAGCTTCTCATTTTGCCCTTATCCTTGGATCCGCAAGCATGTAGCCTATATCGGCCAGTAGATTTCCAAGGAGTGTCAGCAGTGCACCGATGGTCAGGATGCCCATCACGAGCGGGTAATCCCTTGTCATAACCCCCATAAAGAACAACTGGCCCATCCCTGGTATACCAAATATATTCTCGAATATCACACTCCCACCGATGAGTCCAGGGACTGAAAGACCAAGCAATGTGATGATGGGTAAAAGGGCATTCCTCAATGCATGCTTATATATGACCTTTGATTCTGGCAGTCCCTTTGCCCTTGCTGTCACTATATAGTCCTGTCTTATCACCTCAAGCATGTTACTCCTCATATACCTCGACAGGCCCGCAATCCCTCCAAATGCAGAGACAAAGACAGGCAGTAGAAGATGTGCGGTTCTGTCCCATATCTTTCCAATTAATGAGAGTGATTCATAATTCATGGACTTAAGCCCTGATATGGGCAACCAGTGAAGGTGAATGCCAAAGAGCATCATCAACAGGAGGGCAAGCCAGAATGAGGGTATGGCAAAGCCTATAAAGACGACCACCGTGGTGACCTTATCAAAAAGGGAGTATTGCCTGACAGCGGATGATATGCCAACAGGAATGGCAATAAGGAATATGAGCAACATGGAGAGGGCATTTATGAAGAATGTAATGAATAGCCTCCTCTCAAAGATGGGCTGACTCCTGTCCCATATCTTCTCCATTACGGGCCTGTGGTCGGTGGAGAAAGACTCACCAAAGTCCAATCTCACAACCCTCTTAAGCCACATCCCATACTGCACTATTATGGGCTTATCAAGGCCGTAGTATTCCTCAAGCTTCTTCCTTGCTTCAGGTGTTATCTTTGGATTCAGCTCTGTCAGTATGTCTGTTGGCTTACCAGGGGCAAGATGTATGATGAAGAAAGAGACAAGCGTGATCCCGAAGAGTGTCGGGATCATCTCAAGGAGCCGTTTAATAAGATAATTCAACATAATTTTTAATTTGATATATGTTAATGTTCAGTTTAGAATAAAGCAACAAGCTTTATAATTCATAGTGTCAATTTAATTGTGTCTGTTCAACCAATTCCTCCCGTACCATAGAAGACCTATTCAGTAAATATTCCTCTATTGCCTCTTCAAATCCTCGAA
>MTOQ01000014.1 GCA_002011735.1 Nitrospirae bacterium JdFR-81
TATAGAGGCAATTATACTGGCAGAGAGGAAGAGGACAGGGTATGGTCGAGACAGGATTGCCAGGAATTTAAGGGCAAGGGGAATAGATGTAACAGCATCTCNGGTATGTCCTGCAGTAATAAAGAGGACACCTTATAGGAAGCTACTTCAATACATGAGGATGCCAAAGTATATAGCCTTGTTTCCAGTGATGGATCTTGACAGGATGATAGATATCTTTCAGATTTTCTTCCCAAGAAGTCTTAATAAGGGTGGATACTATGTCTCAACCAATGACCTTTTTATCTCGTCCTCTTTAACCTCAACCTTAAGGCATTGAGCCTTATGAAGCCCTCTGCATCCTTCTGGTTATACGCCTCACCTGCCTCGAATGTTGCGAGTCCTGGCCTGTAAAGGGATACAGGAGACCGCCTGCCCACGACGATACAGTTGCCTTTATAGAGTTTGAGCCTGACCGTGCCTGTCACACCCCTCTGTGTCTCGTCGATAAACCTCTGGATCGCCTCACGCTCTGGTGAAAACCAGTATCCATAATAGATCAGCTCAGAATATTTAGGGATGATCGAGTCCCTCAGGTGCATAACCTCTCTGTCCAGGGTAATGGACTCAATGGCCCTGTGTGCTATATGGAGGATGGTGCCACCAGGTGTCTCATACACGCCCCTCGACTTCATCCCCACAAACCTGTTCTCTACTATATCGAGCCTGCCTATCCCGTGCCTCCCGCCCTCTGCATTGAGCCTCTTAAGCAGGTTCACAGGTGAAAGTCTCCTTCCATTAACCGCAACAGGATCACCATCCTTAAAACCTATCTCAAGGTAAACGGGCCTTGAAGGGGCCCTCTCTGGTGAGACCGTCATGCTGAACATATCCTCAGGGGGTTCTGTCCACGGATCCTCGAGTATCCCCCCTTCATAGCTTGTATGGAAGAGATTCTTATCAATGCTATACGGCCTCCTCCTTGTAACAGTAACAGGTATC
Source organism: Nitrospirae bacterium JdFR-81 (assembly GCA_002011735.1). Classification (GTDB taxonomy): domain Bacteria; phylum Nitrospirota; class Thermodesulfovibrionia; order UBA6902; family UBA6902; genus JdFR-81. The sequence continues at coordinate 982 of MTOQ01000014.1, forward strand.
TTGTGTCTTCTCGCGTATTCTATAAGGGACTGCCTTGAGTCGAATTCCCACTCCCTCCATGGTGCTATCACCTTTATATCCGGCATGAATGCGTAATAAGTGATTTCAAACCTCACCTGGTCATTACCCTTTCCTGTTGCACCGTGGGCAACCGCATCTGCCCCTTCCCTCCTGGCGATCTCTATCTGTTTCTTTGCTATAAGGGGCCTTGCTATCGATGTGCCCATGAGATAGCCTCCCTCATATACCGCATTTGCCCTCAGCATGGGAAAGACATACTCCCTGACAAACTCGTCCTTCAGGTCGACCAGATATGCCTTTGAGGCACCCGCACTGAGTGCCCTCTTCTTTACCTCCCTCATATCCTCATCCTGACCAAGGTCTGCACAGAAGGCTACCACCTCACACCCGTACCTATCCTTCAGCCACCTTATTGCAACAGATGTATCAAGGCCTCCTGAATATGCAAGCACAACCTTCCTTATCCCCATCAACACCCTCCGTAAAGAGATTTTTTAACCATATCACATGTCCATAAAAAAGTAAATTCCGGTATCCCTTCAGCCCTGATATCTGCTGAATGCCTCCAGCGCCTCATTAATCACCTCGTCAGGATCATCCATATACTTTGGTGAGATATGTATGGGTTCAAGCCTCCTCACCCCTGCCATCCCTGCTATCATGCCTGCCTGCCTTGCTGTGAGATGGTGTCTCTCCCTCGCCCTCTCACTGTCCCTGTCTAAAAAATATGTCTCTATATAGAGCACATCAGAGTCCCTCACAAGCTCGACTATCCTCTTTATATTCTCCTCACTCCCAAGGGCATCGACCACATAGGAGAGCTTCTGGCCCTTTGTAACCTTCACAATATCCCTGACCTCCGTGAGGCTGTATCTCCTGCCATCTATCACAAACGAACGATCCTCATCACCCTGTCTTATCGCCATCTTCAGATCCCTCAGCCATGACCCGACAGGGAGCCCCTTCTCCTTGAGCCTTGCCTTATCTATATTTATATGAAACTCCTCCTCGATACTGAAGGCAAGGCAGGGTATCTGATGATCAAGGATGACGGCCTTTATCTTAAATGGTGGTTCATCCATAACCGTGCCATCAAATGGCCTTATGAGACCCTCCTCTTTCTTGAAGTGGTTTTCTGCCCTGAAGAGAGAACCCCTGATCTCCTGCCCCTGGACCTCGTATATCTCAAGGACAAGGGGATAGTCCTGGATGAGGTTCCATGTATAACCGCTCAGTCTTCCCTCAATACGCTGTATGAAGCCTGCTGGTCCGTATAACCTCAGGGGCCTGTCCCTTCTGAGGTGGAACCTCAGGATATTATCAAACCCTATGAAATGGTCTATATGAGCATGGGATACGAATATATCCGTGATCTTGAGTATATCCCTTGGAGAGAGGCTCGTCGTAAAACCAAGATCAAACAGGAGGGCCCTCCCCTCTCTCAGTATCCTCACATACAGACCAGGGTCATCAAAGGGGCCATTCACAGGCCTTACATGAAACGATGGTCTCATGGGAAAATTATAACCTAATTAGTGATATAATAAGAATGCAAATTTGAGATCGTAATGAATCGAATCTGATGCCTGAGTTAAGAAGGGACCCTGTATCTGGCAGATGGGTCATAATCTCCGTTGAAAGGGGCAAGAGGCCCTCTGATTTCCCGGTACGTTATCATACAAAGAGGGGTGGATTCTGTGCATTCTGTGAGGGGAATGAATACACCACCCCGCCAGAGGTGTATGCTATAAGGCCTGATGGAAGCAGGCCAAATACACCCGGCTGGACCTTAAGGGTCGTCCCCAACAAGTTCCCTGCCCTGAGCATGGATGGTGAGACATGGAGGGTGGCAGAGGGCATCTATGATAAGATGAACGGTGTTGGTGCCCATGAGGTGATCATAGAGACACCTGACCACAACATGACCCTCTCTGACCTCCCCTTAAAGGGTGTAGAGGATGTGCTGGTCGCCTTTTATAAAAGGATATCCGAACTTGAGAAGGACGAACGCCTCAAGTATGTCCTCATCTTTAAGAACGAAGGCGATGCCGCGGGTGCCTCGCTTGAGCACTCCCATTCACAGCTTATAGCCCTTCCAATAGTCCCAAGGATCGTGGAGCAGGAGATCGAGAATGCAAGGAGGTACTTTGAATACAAGGAACGGTGTATCTTCTGTGACATAATCCATCAGGAACTCCTGACGAAGACCAGGTTGATCTCAGAGAATGAGGACTTTGTATCCATTGCACCATTTGCACCACCTTCTCCATTTGAGACGATGATACTCCCCAAAAGGCACGAATCAAGCTACAGACCTGACAGCAAGATCAGCCTCCTTGCCGAGATACTCCAGAGGACGCTCAAACAGATAGACAGGGTCCTTGATAAACCCCCATACAACATGATGATTCATACAGCACCCCTCAGGATGGAGAAGAGCGAATATTATCACTGGCATATCGAGATAAAGCCAAGGCTCACCACCATGGCAGGCTTTGAGTGGGGCTCGGGTTTTTACATAAACCCCACGCCTCCAGAGGACGCAGCGCGATTCTTGAGAGAGGCCGAGATTTAGGCAGGATGAAGGAGATCAGGGTCCTTATAACCACCTCAGAGGCCATACCCTTTGCAAAGACCGGGGGGCTTGCAGATGTTACCGGCATACTCGTGGACGAGATGAAAAGGCTGCGGGTTGACTCACGCATCATACTCCCATTCTACAGGGGGATAAAGAAGAGGACCGACGAACTGGGCATAAGGTATCTTGGCATAGAGTTTATGGTGCCACTTGGTGATACCAGGGAGAGGGGGCGGCTCTGGAAGGGGAAGACCACAAGGGGTGCTGACGCATATTTCATCGAGAATGACAGGTTCTATGACAGGGATGAATTATATGGAACAAAGGATGGGGACTATCATGACAACTCCTCCCGCTTCATATTCTTCAGCAGGGGTGTGCTTGAGGCAATAAAGGCACTCGGTTTAAAGGTGGACCTCATACATTCACACGACTGGCACACAGCCCTTATCCCTGTCTATCTAAAGACCATCTACAGGGATGAGTTTCGTGGCACAGCGTCCATGCTAACGATACATAACATAGGATATCAGGGCATCTTTCATGGCCATGATATCTCACTCACAGGCCTCGGACAGGAGATGTTCAGGATCAATGCCCTTGAGTATTATGGGAGGATAAACCTCCTGAAGGGCGGGATACTCTTTGCTGATATTATAACAACCGTTAGCAAGAGCTATGCAGGGGAGATAATGACACCTGCTGGTGGCGCAGGCCTTGACGGGGTCTTGAGGGAGAGGTCGCATGACATCTACGGGATCCTGAATGGCATAGATTATACCGAATGGAACCCCAGAAGGGACAGGTTCATACCTGCAAGATACAACAGAAAGGACACCTCGAAGAAGGGGGTGTGCAAGGAGGCCCTTAAGCGCGAATACAGGCTCATGGAAGGCGACAGACCGCTTATAGGTATGGTCTCCAGGCTTGCATCGCAGAAGGGGATAGAACTCGTAACCAGTTCAATGGATAGTATAATAAGATCAGGTGCACAGATGATAATCCTCGGAAAAGGAGAGGAGTCGCTTGAAAGGGGCCTCCTGAGGCTTGGTAACAGGCATGGTGGGAACCTGTGTGTGAATATAGGCTTTGACAACCTCCTTGCCCATAAGATATATGCAGGCTCTGACATCCTCCTGATGCCTTCAAGGTATGAGCCATGTGGCCTTGGACAGCTAATAGCCATGAGTTATGGGACCATACCCGTGGTGAGGAGGACAGGCGGGCTTGCCGATACCGTAACAGAGTATGATCCTGACACAGGCATGGGCACAGGCTTTCTCTTTGATGAATACTCTCCAGATGCCATGCTCAACTCCCTCAAACAGGCCTTAGAGTTTTATAATAATAAAGGGCACTGGCAGAGGATAATGTATAACGCAATGTCCAAGAGGTATACATGGCGTGAATCAGCGCGGAGATACCTGACCCTGTATAAGAAGGCCTTATATAAACCTCATAGCATGGGCTCTTAGATGTTCCAGATCGATGTAGATAGAGTGCACCACCTCACCGATGTCCTGATAAGGATAGCCAGACTATCGACCTCAAGGGACGGGCTCCATGAGATACTGAGGGATTTTGCAGGCACGATTGTGGAGTCACTGAAGAAGGACTCCTGCCTCATCTGCCTGTTCAGACCGGGCAAAAGGCTGTTATGCACAGAGGCCGTATCCCATGCAGAGGGCTGCTCGATATCCTCATATTCTCTTACAGACCTGCCTGAAGGGATTATGGATAAGGTCATCAAGGGGACCGAACCTGTTGTGATTGAAGAGGTAAAGAATGAAACATCTATCAGGGCATTGCTCAGGGAGAATGCAGGGGTGTATCAATCCCTCCTCATCGTCCCCATTCCTGGAGAGGATACCCTGACAGGCCTGCTACTGATACCATCGAGACGACACTATACATACACAAAAGAAGAGATGAACATCTTCACCCTTATAGCCAATCATCTTGATTCAGCGATAAGAAGTGCAGAACTATACCATGATGTAAAGAGGCAGCTTAACGAACTGAAGACACTGCACGAGATTACAAAGGCCATCACATCCATCCTTGACATAGAAAAACTCCTGCCATTCATATGCAAGGAGGTATCAAGGCTATTCAATGTCAAGGGGTGTATCATAAGGCTCATCGAGGGAGAAGAGCTGGTAATCAAGGCATCCTGTGGTGTGCCCGAGGATGTAAAGGAGGAGATGACGCTACCGATAGGAGAAGGGATAGCAGGGAGGGTTGCAAAGACAGGCGAGATACTCGTGATCGACGATATCTCGAAGAAGGAGGTGTATGCACCACTGATAGCAAAGACCTCGATCGCATGTCTGCCATTAAAGATAGGCGACAGCATAATAGGCACCATAGGGCTCTATGATAAGAAGGATGAATGGGGAGTAACAACCTTCACCGAGGACGAGATTAATATGCTGAAGATATTTGCATCGGTCTCATCCATCGCCATTGAGAATGCCAGACTCTACAAGGCAGAGGTGGAAAAGGAGGAGAAGATACTCTCCCTTTACTGGGATGTCATCCATACAAAGGACTATCTCAAGAGTATCATAGAGCACTCTGCCGACGCCATCATCACCTCTGACACAGATGGCATAATCACATCATGGAATAAACAGGCTGAGAGGATATATGGATACACAGAGGAGGAGGCCGTTGGAAGGTTCCTGCCAATGGTCCCTGAGTTCCTTGAGAAACAGGAGAGGGAGTTCATCGAGAAGATCCGCAGGGGTGAGACGATAAGCAATATCGAGACGATACGAAGGAGGAAGGACGGAAAACTCATAGAGGTGAGCCTCACCCTCTCGCCGATCATCGACTCCACGGGTAAGGTCACAGGCATAAGCGGTATATCAAGGGACATCTCGGAGAAGAAGAGGATAGAGAAGGAGCTGATAAAGAGGAATCAGGAACTCTCAAGACTCTTCTTTATAAACTCCGTCATCCGTAACACCCTTGACCTCAATAAGCTACTCAGGATGGTCCTTACGGTCGTCACAACAGGTGATGGGCTTGGATTCAACAGGGCGGTGCTCTTCCTCCTGAATGAGGAGGAGAAGAGACTGCAGGGTATAATGGGCGTTGGGCCTGCAAATGCATCAGAGGCAGCAAAGATATGGGATCACCTGTCAAGGGAGGGAAAGAGCCTTGAGCAGATAATAGAGGATATAGAGAGGGGCACATACAAACAGGATACCTACCTTGACAGGATAAGCAACATGATATCCATACCGATGAGTGAGGATTGTGTGCTCACCAGGTGTGTCATCGAGAAGAGGCCCTTCAACATCAGGGATGCCAGGAGTGACCCGTCGGTGAACCCTGTGCTAGTACAGGAGCTCGGTGTGAAGTCCTTCGGTGTCGTGCCACTGGTTACAAGGGACAGGGCGATCGGCCTGATACTCGTTGACAACCTCTTCACAGGCAAGCCCATCAATGACGAGGATCTCAGATTCCTGACAGAGCTTACAAGCCATATCGCATCAGCGATCGAGAATGCCCGCCTCTTTGAGAGCGTCTCCCTTGCAGAGGCTGAGCTCAAACACATATTTGAATCCATCTCGGATATGGTCTTCTTCACGGATAAGGACTTCAATATAAGACGGGTAAATAAGGCTGTTATTGAAAGGACGGGCAAGAGCGAGAAGGAACTAATTGGTGAAAAGTGTTACAAGGTATTTCATGGTAGAGATGCCCCATGGGAGGAATGCCCACATCTTAAAACGATAGAATCAAAGAGGCCACAGGTCGTGGAGATCGAAGACCCCTATCTTGGTGGGACATTTGTGGTATCCAATTCGCCGATCCTTGACTCCATGGGTAACCTCCTTGGCACCGTCCACATCTCCAGGGACATAACAGAACTGCATAACCTGAGGGAGAGGGTTGAACATACGGAGAAGATGGCCGCACTCGGTGAGCTCGCTGCAAGGGTAGCACACGAGATAAGAAACCCCCTTGTATCCATTGGTGGATTCGCCAGGAGGCTTGAGAGGAGGCTCAGTGGTGACCTGCACGAGTATGCCGAGATCATAGTGAATGAGGTTGAGAGACTCGAGAATATCCTGAAGGAGATACTCGGCTTTGTCAGGGGCTCAAGGCCGACCAAGGAGTGTGTGGATATCAATAAGTTGATCAACAGCACCATAGACCTTGTCATGGCATCGATATCAGAACGGGGCAACAGGTTGGTCAAGGAGCTGTCTGCCTCGCCAATAATGCTGGAGGTCGACCCTGACAGGATAAGGGATGCCATACTGAATATAATCACGAACGCCAATCAGGCAACAAAGAACGGCACAATCACCGTCAAGACATGGATAAAACACGACGAGGCTGTGATAGAGATATCCGATACAGGCTGTGGCATAAGGCCCGATGTCAGAAAGAACATCTTCAACCCGTTCTTTACAACAAAACCACAGGGCACAGGACTGGGGCTTGCGGTAACCCACAAGATCATACAGGAGCATGATGGCAGGATACACTTTGAGACCGTATGTGAAGAAGAAAAGGATGAGACCAGGGGGATAAAGGGCGGAACCACATTCAAGATATATCTGCCATTGAGGAGGGCTGATTGAGAGAGAGGACACTCTTTTTAAATATATGGTAATATTTATCAGCCTCTCCTATTTCGTAGAGGCAGGGACGAAGGAGGGAGATATGAAACTTCTCGTCGTGGATGACGATATCAACATTCAAAGGCTTTATAAGGAAGAACTGGAGGAAGAGGGGTATGATGTCATCGTTGCAGGCACGGGCAAAGACGCCCTGGAGCTCTTTGAGAAGGAGAAGCCTGACATAGTCACACTTGATATCCTGATGCCCGATATAGACGGCATAAGCCTCCTGCGGAAGATGAAGGAGATAAACTCCAAGATACCCATAATAATGTCCACTGCGTATGACTACAGGGATGATTTTGCCGTCTGGGCATCAGAGGCATACCTTGTAAAGTCATCAGACCTGAGTGAACTGAAGAAGACCATCAAGGAACTGATAAGTAAACTCAAGGATGCTTAACGACAAGTCATCACAAGAGCCACTCACTGAAGGGACAGGGCCTGTGGCCGAACTGATCAGGGAGATACAGAAGGCAAAAAGGCTCCTGAGGATGTACCCTTCCAACAACCCTGTCTATGTCTCATCCCTTGACACCCTCTATAACAAATTCTCCGAGGTCCTCAGGACAGAAGGGGAGCTGAAGTTAAAGATCCAACAGAAGTCCATCCTGCATAACGGTGAACAGGTATATCATAACCCTGAAAGGGACGACAACCTCGCCCTCTTCTTCTTCAAGGATGGTGTGAGGGAACTGACATTCACAGAAGGGCTCACAAGGGATGAGCTTGAGGGGTTCATGAAGATACTCACATCAGAGATCGACCAGGAACAGGCCACCGATGATGTCGTGACACTGTTGTGGGAGAGGGACTTTGAACACATCAGCTATGTGGTGGATGAGCTATACCTCACGGATGAAGAGGTCATGGCCGAGGACAGGATATACAACGAGATAAAGGAGCAACACGCAAGGGACAACGAGGCCCTTTTAATGGCATATAAAGACGCCCTTGAAGCAGCAGAGGAGACCGAGAGGGCAACATTCACACCATTGAACGAGGCGGATATCGAGAATATATCCCTGGAGATAAAGAGGCAGGATTTACAGAAGAGCACAAAACTCGTAACCATATTATTTGAGTTACTCTATCTCCAGACAAACAGGGACGACCTGAGGAATATCATAAATCATATCAAGTCCACACTTGAGTACTGTGTATTAAATGGAGACTTCAAGAATGCGAATTACCTGCTTGACATGGTAAAAGAGAACATCGACAAAAAGTTCTCCCCTGATATAAGCGGTAATGAACTGCGGAAGATATACGATTACATCAACAGCCCCCTGATGATAGAGGATCTTGGCAGGAGGATTGATACACTCTCAGAAGACATAGACAAGGAGGCATTCCTCAAGTATATTGGCCATCTGAACAAGTCAGCCATCCCGCACTTCATCAATCTCCTTGGGGATGTACACACCCTGTATGGCAAACAGCTCCTGCTTGATGCACTGACGATCCTGGGAAGGCAGGATGTCAAGCTACTGTCCGATGGCCTCAGGGATACACGATGGGAGGTTGTAAAGGACATACTGTACATACTCGGCAGGATAGGGACATCAGGCGCACTCGAGTATCTCACCCACACCTTCTCTCATCCTGACGAAAGGATAAGGTGTGAGGCCGTAAGGGTTGTGGGCACCTTGAATAACCCGAATGCATTTCAGTATATAAAGAATGCCCTTAACGACCGTTCACCATCTGTCAGGATCACTGCTGTAAGGGCACTCAGCAACATAAAGACAGAGGGGGTGAAGAAGGTCATCCTCACAGAGCTATCAAAAAAGGACTTCCACCTCAGGGATCTGAATGAAAAGAAGGAGTTCTATCGCACCATTGCGCAGTGGCATGATGCAGAGGTGAGGGAATTCCTCATAAAGACCCTGAAGAAGAAGCCATTCCTGAGAAAGAGGAAGACAAATGAGACAAGGGCATGTGCTGCCCTTGCGCTCGGAATAATGCGTGCAAAGGAGGCCATTCCAGCACTCAAGAATGCAAGCAGAGAGGGTGATGACCTGTTGAGGGAGTATTCAATCTCGGCACTTGAGAGGATATCGATATGATGGAATTCAATGAATCGATAGCAAAGGAGCTACTAAACTCCCTGGCCCTTGTGCTCAAGACCGCACAGATACACCATATCGACAATATGGCCGTCACGAATTCCATCGAAAAGTTCCTGTCCATACTGAGGGGACACTTTCAGTCTGAAGAGGTGAAGATCGAGATAATCGGTGACTATTTTTATATAAACGACAACAGGATAAGATACACATCGGAATACATATTCAACTATGACTTTCTCATGAGGGAGATGAGGAGGATAAAGCTCGGCACCCTCATCTTTCATGGAGACATCAGCTTCGATGACATGAGGAACCTGACCATCGGGATACTCAGTGCTGGCCTCTCTGAGGATCCATTCAATACACTGATGAACGCGATGAAGGAGATCGAGAATGTGGAGGTCATGGAGCTGAAGAAGGTGAAAGAGGACGAGACCAGGCTTGAGAAGAAGGAGATAATAAAGAGGACATACTCAAGCACCGTGCTGTTATCCAAGGATGTATTCAATAAACTGAAGGCAGGAGAGAGGGCGAATCTCAAAAAGGCAAAGCGTGTCATCGGGACGGTGGTTGACCAGATCATTGAGGACGAGACCATGCTCATAGGGATGACGACCATAAAGGACTATGATGAATACACATACTACCACTCAGTAAATGTGAGCATCCTCTCTGTTGCCCTTGGCCACAGGATTGGCCTTCCCAAAAAGGCCCTGTCCCGACTTGGCCTTGCCGCACTCTTCCATGACATCGGGAAGATAGACATACCCCTTGAGGTCCTCAACAAGCCCACTGACTTTACAGAAGAGGAATGGAGGATAGTGAAGGAGCACCCCCAGAATGGGGCAACCCTCCTGCTCAATCTGAGGACCATAGACGAACTCACCATAAGCCTCATAATCCCTGCGTTTGAACACCACCTCAATTATGATCTCACAGGATACCCATCGATAAGGAGCAGGCTCGAACTCGATCTATTCTCAAGGATCATAGCCATCGCAGACCAGTACGATGCGATGACATCGGCGAGGGTATATTCAAGGGTCCCCATGAGTCCTGAGATGGCCCTGAGCACCATGATGGAGAGGAGTGGCAAGCAACTTGACCCCACCCTGCTGAAGGTATTTATAAACATGGTTGGGGTCTATCCGATTGGGAGCCTCGTAATGCTCGATACAAAGGAACTGGGGCTTGTCTTTGAAAACAATCCAAACCCTGAATTCATCGAGAGGCCAAGGGTCCTCATAATAATCGATTCATCAGGTCATCAGGTCAAGGGCAGGGTGGTGGATCTAATGGAACGGGATGAAAACGGTAGCTTCAAGAGGACGATAGTCAAGACCCTTGATCCCAATAAATACGGTATAAACCTTGCCGAGTATATACTATAACGTGTTTCATACAACCCACAAGGTTTACAAAACCATCCATAATTAAGTAATATCATAAAAGACCAGATGGAGAGGTGGCCGAGCTGGTTGAAGGCAGCCGCCTGCTAAGCGGTTGTCCCGCCAAAAGCGGGACCCAGGGTTCGAATCCCTGCCTCTCCGCCACCACCATGTCAAAACCGTTTACCGCCACGGATGCGCCCATAGCTCAGCTGGATAGAGCGGCGGACTACGAATCCGTAGGTCGGGGGTTCAAATCCTCCTGGGCGCGCTTTAATCTTTATATACACTCAGTAGTGTCCGCTAAAAAATTATCATAAGGCTTGAAACCTCTGTCAAAGGTGATAGAATATCACCTGTACAACCAATAATGACAGGAGGTTCAAGCC
>MTOQ01000037.1 GCA_002011735.1 Nitrospirae bacterium JdFR-81
TTGTTTCCAGTGATGGATCTTGACAGGATGATAGATATCTTTCAGATTTTCTTCCCAAAAAGTCTTAATAAAGGTGGATACTATGTCTCAACCAATGACCAGTATAAGTGATGTCTTTATTGTCTTTGGGGAGGAGTAGATGGTGGTTTCTTCTCTCAGGGGATGGGATCGAGTCTAACGCACCTTCTTGGCGTAGACTATGTTTTTGATCTCTTCCATAAACTCCTTTATGTCCTTGAACTGCCTGTAAACAGAGGCGAACCTCACATAGGCAACCTCATCGATCTCCTTCAACGCCTTCATCACCTGTTCACCAATCCATGAACTTGGAATTTCCTTTTCTCCGAGTCTCTGGAGGTCCTTCTCTATCCTGTCAACAAGTGTCTCCCTCACCTCGACACTGACAGGCCTCTTCTCACATGCCTTCTCAAGACCATGCAGGATCTTCTTTCTGTCAAAGGGCTCTCTCCTGCCATCCTTCTTGACCACCGAGGGCATGATCTCCTCGATCCTCTCATAACTCGTGAACCTGCCCTCGCATTTGAGACACTCCCTGCGACGCCTTATAACATCGCCATCCTTGCTGAGGCGTGAATCAATGACGCGATCCTCCATGTGTCCGCAAAAAGGACACCTCATGTCACCCTTCTAATTCCTCATAGAATGGGAATCTTCTGCATAATGACTTAACCCTGTCTTTTATCTTGTTAATAACCTCGATGTTCCTGATGTTGTTCAGTATTGCACTGATAAAATCGGCTATCATCACCATCTCGGGCTCCTTCATCCTCCTTGTCGTAACTATGGGTGTGCCTATCCTTATACCGCTCGTGATTGCAGGTGGCCTCCTGTCGTAAGGGACGGAATTCTTATTCACCGTAATGCCTGCCATATCCAGCATGCTCTCGGCCTCCCTGCCTGTAATCTTTTTGTTGGTGAGGTCAACAAGCATCAGGTGGGTATCGGTACCGCCGGAGACGATCTTGAATCCCCTCTCCATGAGGGCCTCAGCAAGTTCCTTTGCGTTCTTCACCACCTGTAGCTGATATCTCTTGAACCTCTCAGAGAGTGCCTCTTTAAAGGCCACGGCCTTGGCTGCTATCACATGAACAAGTGGACCACCCTGGATACCTGGGAATATCATCCTGTCGATGGCCTTTGCATACTCTGCCTTACACATTATCAGCCCTCCACGGGGCCCTCTTAAGGTCTTGTGGGTCGTTGAGGTAACAAAATCGGCATATGGGATTGGCGAGGGGTGAAGACCAGTGGCTATGAGCCCTGCGATGTGTGCAATATCAGCAAGGAAATAGGCGTTGACCTCTTTTGCTATCTCTGATAGGAGTTTAAAGTCTATGATCCTTGAATATGCACTTGCCCCTGCTATTATCAGCCTTGGTCTGTGCCTCTTTGCAAGCCTCCTTACCCTGTCATAATCTATAAGCCCTGTCTTTCTATCCACACCATAATAGTATGCCTTATAAAGGAGTCCTGAGAAATTGACCTGTGCACCGTGTGATAGATGCCCACCATGGCTGAGGTTCATGCCGAGTATCTTATCACCTGGCCTGAGCATCGACATATACACGGCCATGTTGGCCTGTGTCCCTGAATGTGGCTGGACGTTCACATGCTCGGCACCAAAGAGCTTCTTTGCCCTCTCGATCGCAAGGTTCTCAACCATGTCTGCATACTCACATCCTCCATAGTAACGATTATCAGGGTAGCCCTCGGCATATTTATTCGTGAATATAGAGCCCTGGGCCTGAAGGACCGCCGGGCTTGAGTAGTTCTCCGAGGCTATAAGGACGAGCTTGTCCTTCTCCCTCTCAAACTCCTTTACTATGGCCTCGTATATCTCGGGGTCTGTCTTCTTCAGCTCATCCATCCTCATGTCTCATCAGCCTTCTTTCGATCGCCTTTATCTTGTCAAGCCTCCTCTGATGTCTTCCACCCTCAAAAGGGGTCTTGAACCATATCCTGACGATCTCCCTTGCCATGGCACCATCGATAACCCTGCCCGGCAGGATCAGTATATTTGCATCATTATGTAATCTGCTCATCTCTGCTGAGTATGAATTATAACAGAGGGCGGCCCTTACATTCGGGAACTTATTCGCCACTATCGACATCCCTATTCCTGTCCCGCATATGAGGATTCCCCTCTCCACCCTGCCCTTTGAGACAGCCTCTGACACCCGCTCCCCAAAATCAGGGTAATCAACAGAGATCATATCTTTCGTCCCCACGTCCTCGTACTCAATAGAGAGCTCCTCAAGGATGGGAAGTATCTCGTTCTTCAGGGTAACACCAGCGTGGTCACACCCTATTGACACCTTCATCCTCTAACCTCATACAGGATATGATCGAGATCAGGCCTTACAGGTCCTATCTCCTTCCCAAGGTTTCTGGCAAGAAAACCAGAGGGTAAATTATATTATCAACCCCATTAATCTAAGTCAAGGAGACAAATCTGTTATAATTCCTTAATGCCATACATTGCACTCACAGGAGGGTTCGGTTCGGGTAAGAGCACCGTGCTCGGCCTCTTCAAGAGGCTTGGTGCCTTAACAGTGGATGTGGACAGGATAGTCCACAAGACCCTCAGGAGGGCAGAGATAATCAGGCAGATAACCTCCCTGCTTGGCACAGATGTTATAAAGAGGTCTCCAAGGGGTATCACACTGGATAAGCAAGCGATAGCAGACAGGATATTCGATGACATAAAGATGAGGAGGGCCATTGAGGGGATAATTCATCCTGTTGTGCTTGACGAGATAGAGAGGATCAAGTCACGCAGGGGGCGTGAAAGGCTTACTATATTCGAGATACCCCTACTGTTTGAGGCAGGCCTTGACAGATACTTCGACCTCACGGTTGCTGTATATTGCGATAGAGGGACCGTGATGAAGAGGCTATTAAAAAGGGGGTTTAATGAATCAGAGGCAATAAAGAGGATAAAGGCCCAGTGGCCTATCGAGAAGAAGGTCATGCTTGCAGACTTTATCATAGACAACAGTAACGGGATTAAAAAGACAGAGAGACAGGTTAAAAGGGTCTTTAATATGATCACCTCAGCCTTATGTTGAAGTAGAGCTCCCTGGCATCCTCACCCGTTCCCCTCCTGACCTTCACCCTCACTATATCACCCCCCTCTTTATAAAAGAGGGCAAGCCTTATATCCTCTATGTCATGGACAGGCTCATCATCCAGACTCAGGATGACATCCCCCTCCCTGAGGCCGGCCTTCTTCGAGACGCTGTCTTCAGGAAAACCTGTTATACGCACCTCTCCCTCCTCTACGCTTAAAAAGACCATAAGCCTTGGAGAAGAGGGTGCCTCGAGCTCCTCTGGGAAAAGTATATAATCGGCTATGCCTTCTTTGGCCTCTGTGTTGAGTAGGACTATTGCATAGTCATAACCGTTCCTCCTGTATGCCCTCTTTGGGATCCCGGAGCCATACTCAAGGTGGCCCTGGCCTGCGATAACAACCATCTGATACCCTGGGTTCTTCTTCAAAAACCTGTCGATGGACTCGGCCATCGTCTCATCCCATATGATCTGAGACTGATAGAAATAATCAAAGTTCTTCTCCTGCCAGTCCTTATGCTGTTTGAATATATCAAGGAGCCTCTGTCTGTATCGGGAGTCTGAGAAATCCATCTCCTTGGGGAGCATGGCCCTTTCTTCGTCTGTCAGCGAATCCATCCCTCCCTCGGAGACCTTATCGATAATCTCGGCCTTTATATTTAATCCTATAACGGGTATACCCTTCGAGACCGCAAAATCCAGTATGGGTTTATAAAGGTTATAATCGAACCTCCATCTCTTATAATACTCCGAGGCCTTGAGAAACTCCCTCTCGTCGATCCTCCCTCCAGTATACTCATCGAGCACATCCTGGAATGGCCTCTGGAACATCTCCATCCCGATGGCGATATTCCTGTTCCTCTCATAAAGGGCCCGTATGATCTCAAGCTGTGTTATATGGTGTGCATACTCATCGTGAAATTCACCGACATAGACTATCTTTTTGGAGGCGATCTTATTGATGATCTCGGAAAAGGTGTCTGCCCTCGTGAGGTCAACACCCAGTGGTTCCTTATAAACCTCCACAACGACACCCCTCTCAGAGGCCTCTGTCTCCTTCCTCAGGTTCACACCATTTTTGAATACCAGGTGGCTGTATCTACCATAATGTGCAATCTTCCTTATGCCCTGTTCAATCTCTCCTTTGGAGTCTCCATCAATAATACACACAACCTTACTCTCATTCCACGGGTTCTTCTTTATCAGTATCTCAAAACCCCCTCCTGCCATCCCTACCCTTCCGTAGAGCCTCTTTATCAGAGGGTTCCCAGCACCAAGGATGATCATGGCGGATGTCTTTATATCAGACTCCTCTATCTCGTCGGCTCTCTTTGTCTCGCCCCCCCTCTCTTTAAAGAATCTGATTGCAGGTTCATACCTCTCGTCTCCTTCAACAGGCGTGACGATGAGATACCCTCCGCCACCAAGGAGCCCTGAGATCAGTGGTGGGGTCTCCCTGTCATCAAGCCATCTTGCGATGTCATAGTCTTCATCAAGCACAACCCTTTCAGGTCTCTCAGACATGTAAACCCTGAACACCCTCTCCTCCTCAGAGAGGGCAAAGAACCTCTTTGTCCCCTTACCACCTGAGTAAATGGTTACAGGCACATCAATCCTGTAACCCTGACCATCCTGAGCCAGTTTGAATTCAAGCTCATAACCACCGTCTACATACCTCAATCTGACATCGGCAAGCCTTATCTCTGGTAACCCCCTCCCATCAATCCACTGTCTGAAGAACCATCCAAGATCGCCGCTATGGTGTCTCTCGAATGCGGTCTTGAGATCATCCCATGAGGCCATCCTGAATCGGTTTTCCGCGATAAAATCCCTCAATGCATCCAGGAACCCCCTGCTACCAATAAGGTTCCTCAGCATGTGAAAGACCATGGCAGACTTACCATATCCGATGGCCTTTGACGCACGATCAAATCTTCCCCTGAAGTCTCTGAGTGGAAAATCATTCTCCTCATTAACATAGCTCTTATACTCAAGAAGCATCCGCTTCCTGTATTCCCATCCCTCCCCCTGCCTCTCCTTGTACAGGTGGTCTGCAAGGTATGTGGTAAGACCCTCTGACCAGTTTCCTGATTCATAATCCACATAGACCATGTCCCCAAACCACTGATGGAGTATCTCATGGCCAAGGGACGTCTCAACAATAAACGGGAGTTTCACCACGGTGCTGCCAAGCAGGGTGAATGTGGGCATTGAATATCCTGTTGGAAGGAAGTGCTCAACAATGGAGAACCTTTTATACGGGAAGGCACCGAGCATATCCTCATATAACTGGATATAGGCCTTTACATGCTCGATATAATCCTCCGCGAGCTCCCTGTCCTCATCAAAAAAGTATGCATAGATATCAATGTGATTGTAGGTGTCTTTTATAACACTGAACCTGTTGCCTGCCACAAGGTGGATCCGATCAACCGGATGAGAGAACTTAAAGTAAAACTTTAACTCTTCTCCTTCAACCCTCTGAACCTCTTCTCCTTCTGATATGGCCTCATAACCCTCTGGGAGGGCAACCTCAAGACTGTAATAACCCAGTCCTTCTATCCATGGATACCAGTCATCCATGAGTGAGACACCATTGTCTGTAATCACATTCTCCTGACCACCTCCACCAGCAAAGGTCCCTCTAAACCCTATCTCTATCTCTCCCCTGCGAGACGGGAGGACTATAACATCCTCCTTTTCTTCATAATCCACATCCTGTCCATTCAACCTTACATATAGAATCTCCAGGGAACCCCTGTGAATGCTCAGCTCACCATCTCTTTGAACCCTGATGGTTGACGACCCATTTATCTCTGACTCTGATATATTGATGCTTATCTTTATGTTATTTTCATACATTAATAATTCATCAGATGCATAAGGCATGGCAGGCAGGATCAGTAGTAACATGAGTAGTATCACACAAAGCATCTATACATTATACACGAATCCACATCATGGCGTGAGGAAAGGAGGTAGGGATACCGGGTCAGGTCAGATCCTCAAAGTGTGTCAGTCTCTTGAACTCCCTGTATCTCTCCTCTATTTCTGAGTAGTCAAGGCTTTTTATCCTCTCGAGGCTGAATGCCTCCACATTATATGAGGCCATCACGCTGCCAAAGATTATGGCCTTCCTGAGGTTTGACTCCTCGAAATTCATGGTGTTTGCAAGATATCCCACGAATCCGCCTGCAAAGCAATCACCAGCGCCTGTGGGGTCAAAGACAGACTCAAGCGGATAGGCAGGTGCCGCGAATATCCTGTCGTCCCTGAACATAATGGCACCGTATTCACCCCTTTTTACAACAAGGGTGTTAGGGCCATAAGAGAGGATCTTCTTGGCTGCCCTGACGAGGTTCGGCTCTTTTGCAAGCTCCCTTGCCTCACTGTCGTTGATGATCAGGATGTCAACCAGCTTGAGTGTCTCAAGGAGCGAATCCCTCTTGCCCTCTATCCAGTAGTTCATGGTATCACAGGCAACGAGCACAGGGTCATTGACCTGATGCAGGACATCCCTCTGGAGGTCAGGGTCTATGTTTGCAAGGAATACGACCTTTTTATCCTTGTACTTTTCGGGGATCTTCGGCCTGAAGGATTGAAAGACATTGAGCTGGGTATCAAGCGTGTGGGCCTCATTAAGGTCGTATCCATATTCTCCCTTCCACCTGAAGGTCTTACCCTCGCTCCTCTCGATCCCGTCTATGTCTATTCTCCTGCTCTTAAGAAACCTCAGGTATTTCTCAGGGAAGTCCGAGCCAACAACCGCCACAACCGCCACCTCGGTAAAATAACTTGCAGAGGTTGAGAAGTATGTTGCCGATCCACCAAGCACCTCCTCTACCTCACCGAATGGCGTCTTGACCGAATCAAATGCGATCGAGCCAACAACAAGCAGTGACACCCTATACCACCTCTTTATTATTTATTGTCATCTCTATGCGGTTTAAGGATCACCTTTATGGATTTATCCGCCTCTGCAACAAGCTGAAAACCGAGCCCTGCTTCATCAAGGGGGAGTCTGTGTGTAATCATGTCCTCAAGTATGACCCTCCTTGTTCGTATCAGCTCAATGGCCATCTCTATATCAAGGGGGCTTGCACCATAGGATGTCCTCATTGTGATCTCATGGCGCCAGAGGTCATTCAGGGGAAGGGGAACCATTATCTCAGGCTCTGGGACAGCAAAGAAGAGTATGGTTCCGCCCCTGTCAACGCTCTCTATAGCCTCTGTGCAGGCCGACAGCACACCTGCGCACACGATCACAAGGTCAAAGGGCCTGCCCCTGTTGAACCTGAAGAGGTCATCCTTGGAACCCTCTGAGACATTCAATGTGGCATCAGCACCAAACTGTCTTGCCACCTGAAGGCGATAATCATTGATGTCTGTTGCAACGATACTCCCGGCACCGGTGGCCCGTGCAAGCTTTATATGCAGGAGCCCAGATATGCCACTGCCTATCACAAGCACGCTCTGGCCAGGGCTGAGCCCTGCAAGCCTCTGCCCCCTTATTACACACGCGAGTGGTTCGATCAGTGTGCCAACATCATAGGAGATCTCCTCAGGTAACAGAAAGACCCCCCTCTCCACATTGATCTCTGGAACCCTGATATATTCAGAGAAACCACCTGGCTCATAATTCGTCTTGTGGAGTGTCTCACATGCGGTGTGATGACCATTGAGACAGTAGTGGCATGTGTTGCACGGGACATGGTGTGATACAAAGACCCTGTCTCCCTTCTTGAATCCATCCACACCGCTGCCTATCTCCACAACCTCTCCTGTGATCTCATGACCCAACACAATAGGGGCCTTCTTCACCCGATACCACTCCATCACATCGCTTCCACATATACCACTTGCCATGACCTTGACCAGCAACTCTCCACCGCTGATCTCGGGCAATGGCCTCTCCTCTATCCTCACATCCCTGTTGTTATAATAGACAGCAACGCGCATGTCTATTTCTTGGTCTTGCTCTTTATCTCCTGATATATATCATTCGCCTCTTTTGGCGTGGCCTTCTGATGGATGATCGCCCTCAACGCCTTTGCCATTGCAACAGGATGATCGTTCTGCCACACATTCCTGCCAAGGTTCACTCCAACAGCACCCTTCTGGAGCCCATCATACACAAACTCGAACACCTCAAGCTCTGTCCTGCACTTCGGGCCCCCTGCCATGACAATGG
Organism: Nitrospirae bacterium JdFR-81; assembly: GCA_002011735.1. Taxonomy (GTDB): domain Bacteria; phylum Nitrospirota; class Thermodesulfovibrionia; order UBA6902; family UBA6902; genus JdFR-81. The sequence goes on from MTOQ01000037.1 coordinate 8,282, forward strand.
GAACAGGACAGCCATTTGTGACCTTCTCGAAGTTCTCACACCAGTAAGTCTTGACAACCCTTGCACCAAGCTCTGCAGCGATGCGGCAGCACAGGGCGAGATACCTTGCCTCCCTCTTCTCAAGCTCCTTACCAACCGCGGTAACAGCCATAACAGGGATCCCGTAATTCTCGCATTCATCTACAAGCCTCGCAAGATTCGCAAGTGTCTGCTTCTCATACTTGCTGCCCACGAATATGGACATCCCGACTGCTGATGCATTCAGCCTGATGATCTCCTGTATGGATGTGGTGAGTTCTTCATTTGCGAGGTCTTCACCAACCATACTCGTTCCGCCTGAGACCCTGAGGATTATAGGCTTGCTCCTTGCTGGATCGATGCAGTTACGCAAGACCCCCCTTGTAACGAACACGGCATCCACATAAGGAAGCAGTGGCTTCAGTGTCTCGCCAGGCCTCTCAAGGCGGCTTGTTGGTCCCTGGAAGTAACCATGATCAATCGGCATAAAGAAGCAACGGCCATCCCTCTGGATAAGCTGTGAAAGACGATTCTTGATGCCCCAGTCCATAAGACCTCCTTTTTATTTAATTTGGTTTTACTGCCCGGTCCTTCGGCCCTTAACCCTATAACGCAAGATTCTGGTTTAATAATATAGCAGAAACAACAGGCTGTTGTCTCTCAGTCAAGCCTCCTCAACCCTGCCTCACGGGCAGCCTTCACCGCCATCCTGTATTCCTCGATGGTTATCCTCCTGTCAAGTGGTGGATGATCAATCGCCTTAAAGCAGGGATGATACTGATCCATTATATTTGTATATGTATTGGGTGATATCTCATCTGCAAGGAATCTAACGACCTCTTCTGTGCCTGCAAGCCCTCCTGGAAGCACAAGGTGTCTGACAAGGAGCCCCCTCAGGGCTATCCCCCTCTCATCAATGAGAAGATCACCAACCTGCCTGTGCATCTCCCTGAGGGCCGACCTTGCAACGGATGGATAGTCCTTGGCCTTTGAGTATCTCTCGGCAACCTCAGGATCAGCATATTTAAAATCAGGCATGTATATGTCAATAACACCATCGAGTATCCTTAATGTCTCGATGGACTCATAACCACCACAGTTATAGACAATGGGCAGGTTTAAGCCCCTATCTATTGCTATCTCGAGGGCCCTCAGGATCATCGGCACCTGATGTGTGGGAGTCACAAGGTTTATATTATGACAACCATAATTCTGGAGGGCAAGCATGATATCAGCGAGCTGTTCGAAGGATATGGTCCCTCCCTCACCAAGGTGGCTTATTGACCAGTTCTGACAGAAGATACAGCCAAGGTTACAGTTTGCAAAGAAGATGGTGCCAGAACCATAACGGCCCACAAGTGGCCTCTCCTCGCCAAAATGAGGGTTATAGCTTGATACAATGGGCCTATCAGCCGTCCTGCAGAAACCAACCTGCCCTGCTGTCCTATCAACCCCGCAGTTACGGGGACAGAGGGCACAGTCCTTTAAGATCTCCTCTGCACGCCTTATCTTCTCCTGGAGCTCCCCCCTGGAGATCCTCAGATAGGCAGCAACAAAATCCCCTGCTCTCTCGACTCCTCTACCCCTCAACTCCTAACTTCTCATTCCCCTGACTTTCTTCCTCGTCCATTCAATAAGTCCACCTGCTGATATAAGCTCCTGCATGAATGGTGGTATGGGTCTTGAGCGGTATTCCTCTCCATTCGTAAGATTCCTTATAATCCCCCTGTCAGCGTCTATCTCTACCTCATCGCCCTCTTTAATCCTATCGGCAGCCTCCTGGGACTCAAAGATCGGAAGTCCTATGTTGAATGCGTTTCTGTAGAATATCCTTGCAAAGCTCTCTGCGATCACGGCCTGTATACCAGCAGACTTTATGGCTATCGGTGCATGCTCCCTTGATGAACCACAACCAAAATTCCTTCCTGCAACTATTATATCGCCTGGCTTAACCTTCTCAGGGAACTCCCTGTCTGCATCCTCCATCACATGCCTCGCAAGCTCTGCTGGATCAGATGTATTGAGATACCTTGCGGGTATAATTGCGTCTGTATCTATGTTATCACCGAACCTCCATGTCCTGCCCTTAAGGATCATTGAAGCCTCTCCTTATGTAAGTTTGCTGTCCTATAACAGCCCAAAGCTTTTTTAAATTTTATAACAAAGTCCTCAAGTCCCGCCTGCCTTGTCTGTATATGCATGATTGGATCTTCAGACTTCTTTATCTATCCCCTCAGACACTATCAAGCAAGATCCATCTGCCATATCTCTTTTTCAGTATCTCGTCAGCAAGCCTATAGAGGATGAGCCTTTTTATATTCACTCAAAACAGCATCTTTAAAACCCTTCTCAGGCATTAAATCGAGGAGTCTACCCCTCCCCCTGTCCAATTAATTATAGCCCATCATTAATCCAATATTCCTCTGAATAAAAGACCTTGCCATTTCAAGGAATCTTTAGATATCGCATCAATCCCTGACTATTTTAAAACAACTCCCCACCTTTTTTCTGCTATAAAACCGGTAGCGTAAAATATTTTGTGTAAAAATCTTGAGAAATATAAAAATAGGGTGTATCCTCCATTGATTAAAAAACAAAATTTAAAGAAAGGAGGTACACC
>MTOQ01000076.1 GCA_002011735.1 Nitrospirae bacterium JdFR-81
TCTTTATCCCTGGGGACGAAGGGTCTGATATTCCTCCTCTTCCATGGTTTATTATTCGCAGGGTGGATACTATGTCCTAACCGGAAAGAGAATTGTGCTTGCTTATGACGGTTAATATGGTATATAATAGCTTACCCTCTCAGCAGGAGTTATCAACAATTTATAAACACATGTTAATAACTTTATCACCATCTTCACACAGCAGGTGATTCATTACGATACTTAAGCCCTTATATAAGAGCCCATGGATATTGAAGAGGTATGGAAGAAGGCCGTTGAGGTCATCGAATCAGAGGTTGGCACCCAGACTTTTGACCTCTGGTTCAGGCCGATAAGACCTGTCAAGTTACAGGACACTCAGCTCATCCTTGAGGTCCCAAACAGGTTCTTCAAGGAATGGCTCGATGATCACTATCCCGATCTGATAAGGGAGACCCTCAGGAGGTTCATAGATACGGATGTGGAGGTCAAATACAGGCTCTCTGAGAAGAAGGATGACCCTGCGCACAGGAAGATCGAGAGCAAGATGGAGAGCAGACGTGCCAGGCTTGCCAGCAGGGGTATATTCCTCAACCCCAAGTTCGTGTTTGATACATTCGTTGTGGGGCCAAGCAATCAACTTGCCCGTGCAGCGGCAGGGGCAGTGGCAGATGCCCCTGGTAAGGCCTACAACCCCCTCTTCATATATGGAGGGGTTGGCCTTGGGAAGACCCATCTGTTGAACGCCATAGGCAATGCAGTTATAGATAAAAGCCCCCATCTGAAGATGCTGTATGTGCCGGCCGAGCAGTTTATAAATGAATTTGTCTATTCCATGAGGAACAACACGATGGATGAGTTCAAGAACAAATACAGGTCGCTCGACATGCTCCTCATAGACGACATCCAGTTTATTGCTGGCAAGAGCGGGACACAGGAGGAACTCTTCCACACGTTCAATGCCCTCTATGACAGGCACAAACAGATAGTCTTCTCAAGTGACAGGCCACCGAAGGATATATACCCCCTGACCGAGAGGCTGAGATCGAGGTTCGGGATGGGGCTGATCGCTGATATCCAGCCCCCTGATATAGAGACAAAGATGGCGATCCTTGGGAAGAAGGCAGAGCTGGAGGGTATAAAGCTTCCAGAGGATGTGATATACTTCCTATCGAGCAGGATAAAGTCAAATATACGTGACCTTGAGGCATGTATGATAAGGCTTGGTGCATACTCCTCGCTCTCAGGCAAGGAGATAACGGTTGAGATGTCCAAGGAGGTCCTGAAGGATATGATCTCTGAGGAGGAGAAGGTCCTCTCGATTCCGGCGATACAGAAGGCCGTGTGCGAGTACTATGGGCTCAAGGTCCAGGATATCAAGGCAAAGAAGCGGACAAAGGAGATAGCCCTCCCGAGGCAGGTGGCCATGTATCTATCCAAGCTGCTGACCGATTCGTCCCTCAGTGATATAGGGAAGAATTTTGGTGGCAGGGACCATTCAACCGTTATACATGCATGTAAGATGATAGAGGAGAGGAGGAGGAAGGACGGGGAGTTTAACAAGGTGATCGATTATCTTATAAGAAAGATCAAAAGTTAAAAGCGGAGGGCAAGATGAAACTCAGGATAGAAAGGGAAGAGATACAGAGGGCGTTACAGAGCATCCAGGGGATTGTTGATAAAAAGACGACGATGCCGGTGCTCAGCCATTTCCTGCTGAAGGTTGACAAGACTGCTTATATACAGGCGACAGACCTCGACATAGCACTCCGCAGGCCTGTCGATGCCGAGATAAAGCAGAAGGGGAGCCTCTGTATCCCTGCGAGGAAGCTGATGGAGATAGCGAGGGAGGTGGAGGATGCCCTGTCTCTTGAGTCACAGGAGAACAACTGGCTGAAGGTCACCTCAGGCAAGAGCACATTCAAACTGATGGGGCTTCCTGAGGAGGAGTATCCCACCCTGCCAGAGGTGAGCAAGGCACAGGAGTTTTCAATCGATTCCTCCACACTGGTGGACATGATAGAGAAGACCATATATGCAACAGGAGAGAGTGACACGAGATATACACTCAATGGTCTATTAATGCACTTTGTCCCAAGGAAGAAGGTTACAGAGCTGAATATGGTCGGCACCGACGGCCACAGGTTGTCGGTCATCTCAAGAGAGATAAAGGGCAAGCTATCGGAGGAGAAGAGGCTGATACTGCCCAAGAAGGCAGCCTCTGAGCTGAGGCGCGTGCTCGAGGCATCATCAGAAGAGGAGATAGATATCTGCCTCAACAAGAACCATATCTTCTTCATCCTCGATGATATAGTCTTTACATCGAGACTCATTGAGGGGACCTATCCAAGCTATGAACAGGTGATTCCCCAGGACAATGAAAAGAAGTTGGTGGTTGATAAGGTGGCCTTCTTAAAGGCCTTGAGGCGGACTTCCATAATGAGCAGGGAGAAGACGAATGCAATAAGGCTCGATATCGAGGAGGATAGGCTGACACTCAGCTCGATAAATCCCGACCTTGGTGAGGCAAGGGAGGAGATGGCATGCCAGTACAGGGGAGAACAGATGACCATAGGGTGTAACGCCCGTTACCTTATAGATGCTATACAGGCCATGGAGGGCGAGTCGATCAGGATGGAGCTCCAGGAGGCCCTGAGCCCGATACTCGTTGTAGAGACAGAGGAGACGGGCTACAGGTGTGTCATTATGCCCATGAGGATATAACGATGGCAAAGGCAGGACTAAGAGAGACATACGGTGCTGAGGAGATAAAGGTCCTTAAGGGCCTTGAGGCGGTCAGAAAGAGGCCGGCCATGTATATAGGCTCCACAGGGCCTGAGGGGCTGCACCACCTCGTCTACGAGGTGGTGGACAACAGTGTTGATGAGGCACTGGCCGGTTTCTGTGACCGTATCGAGGTCACCATCCACCTTGAGGGCAGTGTCACCATTGTTGACAATGGCAGGGGTATACCGACAGAGGTCCATCCTGGTGATACAAAGGGCAGGACGGCTGCCGAGATTGCCCTTACAGAGCTGCATGCAGGTGGTAAGTTCGAAAGTAAGGCATACAGGGTCTCTGGAGGCCTGCATGGTGTTGGTGTCTCGGTGGTTAATGCCCTCTCGGAGTGGCTTGACCTTGAGGTGAAGAGGGACGGGAAGGTCTGGCAACAGCACTTCCAGAGGGGTGTCCCAACAGGGCCACTGACAGTGGTGGGCAAGACCCGCGGTAGGGGAACGAGGATCACCTTCAAACCTGATGCAGAGATATTTGAAAGTATCGAGTTTAACTATGATACCCTCTGCCACAGATTGAGGGAACTGGCCTTTCTTAACAAGGGGCTTTCGATCAGGATATCTGATGAGAGGACCAATCAGGAGGAGACCTTCCTCTACAAAGGCGGGATAGTCTCATTCGTGGAGCATCTCAACAAGAACAAGACCCCACTGCATCCCAAGCCCATCTACATAGCCAAGGAGAAGGATCGTATAAGCGTGGAGGTCGCCATCCAGTATAATGACGGTTACTCAGAGACCCTCTACTCATTTGCAAACAATATAAATACGAAGGAAGGCGGGACCCATCTGATAGGGTTCAAGTCTGCCCTCACAAGGACGGTCAACAACTATGCCACATCATATGGCCTACTTAAATCCCCCAAGGACAACCTCACCGGTGACGATGTCAGGGAGGGGCTCACTGCTGTTATAAGCGTAAAGCTACCTGATCCACAATTTGAAGGACAGACAAAGACCAAGCTTGGCAACAGTGAGATGAAGGGTATCGTTGAGTCCCTTGTCAATGATGCCCTCGGTCACTACTTTGAGCAGAACCCATCTATAGCAAAGAAGATAATAGAGAAGGCGATACAGGCGTCAAGGGCAAGGGAGGCGGCAAGGAAGGCAAGGGAGCTTACAAGGAGGAAGGGCGCGCTTGAGGATACAGGGCTTCCTGGCAAGCTCGCAGACTGTGCTGAGAAGGATCCCGCAAAGAGTGAACTCTTTATCGTGGAGGGTGACTCTGCCGGTGGCTCTGCAAAACAGGGCAGGGATAGACACTACCAGGCCATCCTGCCCCTGAAGGGCAAGATACTCAATGTCGAGAAGGCCCGTTTTGACAAGATGCTCAGCTCTGATGAGATAAAGGTCATGATATCCGCACTCGGCACGGGTATCGGTTCTGAGGAGTTTGATATCTCTAAGGCAAGATACCATAAGATCATAATAATGACCGATGCGGACGTCGATGGCGCGCATATAAGGACCCTGCTCCTCACCTTCTTCTTCAGGCAGATGCCACAGATCATTGAGAATGGCTATCTATACATAGCACAGCCACCCCTGTTCAAGGTTAAGAGGGGCAAGTTGGAGAGATACATACAGAATGAAGGTCAGCTTGAGGATATGCTCTTTGAGCTTGCCTCTGAGGAGATAGAGCTACAGATGGATGGCACCACACTCAAGGGCAAGGCGATTATACCCTATATAAAAAAGCTCTCAAGGTTTGCAAAGCTCCTTGAATGGTATTCCAAGAGAAAGAATGATACACACCTCCTCAAGGCCATCCTCGAGATGGAACTCAAAAAGGATGTGCTCAAAAACGAAAAGGAGGTGCACAGATTCATAAAGAGGCTGAAGGCCCGATTCACCGAACTCCACGAAAAGGTGGAGTTTGATGAGGAGCATGAGGCATTCAGTATAGAATTTGAGAGGGATGGCCTCAGGCTGAGGATAGACGATGGCCTCCTCTCCTCACCTGACTTCAAAGAGCTTCAGGGGCTGTATCAGGACCTTATGAGCTTTGGAAGACCCCCCTACAGGGTCAGGTGTAACCAGGGTGTGAAGGAGTTCAACAGTATCAGAGAGCTGTTTAACCACATACTCTCCATAGCCAAGAAAGGCATGACCATCCAGAGATACAAGGGGCTTGGAGAGATGAACCCGCAACAGCTCTGGGAGACGACCATGGACCCTGAGAAGAGGACGCTCCTGAGGGTGAGCATCGAGGACTCTGTAAAGGCAGACGAGATATTCACCATCCTCATGGGTGATCAGGTCGAGCCAAGGAAGGAGTTCATCGCCCAGCACGCCCTTGAGGTGAGAAACCTGGATATATAGGCACCATCCCGAAGGCTTTGAAAGTTAGAAAGAGGTCTTTCCTTGATTGATCTATGGAAAGGGTTTAAACTAAAGGGTGAGAAGCTTTAATTTTGGGAGGTGGGGATATGAGAAGGGCCGTAATGGGGGTGATTTTTTTTATATTAATAGGGGTCTATGGTCAGGCTGAGGGGGCGATCTTCAATGTCTCAACGCCTGCAGAGTTTCAGGATGCCCTGACCACTGCACAGTCAAATGGTGAGGATGACACCATCTATGTGGCCCCAGGCACTTACACCATCACCACAACCCTGACCTATACCACAGATGACGGTGATGGTTCTCTCACCATAGAGGCTGAAGATCCTTTAAACCCGCCTGTACTTGATGGGGGTGGCACGGTTCAGATTTTGAATATCAATAATGACGCAGACGATGATGACACAGGCGATGCAGGAGCTGACATTACCGTTAGGGGTCTCTGGTTCCAGAGTGGAAACAGTGGTTATACAGAGGGCGGGGGTCTCCATTTAAAGGCAGGTGGCGCAAACATAGTGGTTGAGGACTCTGTCTTTGACAACAATCACGCCTCAAGTGGGGGTGGTGTCTATGTAGATTCGTATAATGGTGTGGTGACCCTTATGGGCAATATCTTTACCGGGAACTCTGTCTCTTGGGGTGGAGGCGGGGCATATATAACCCAGACCGCTGGAACGGTTAATTTTATGGATAATACCCTTACCACTAATACCGCAGGATATAATGGAGGTGGTGTCCGGATAACCACAGCAGACTCTGTCCCTGTCACTATTATGAATAATAGATTCGAGGGAAACTCCTCTGGTTCCAACGGAGGGGGTGCGGCTGTGACATCATATAAGGGTACCCTTACCTATATGAATAATATCTTTACCGGAAACTCCGCTTCCTATGGAGGTGGTGCACGCACAGGGACATATTTAGGTATCCTCAACCTTGTTAACAACACCTTCTGGGACAATACCGCTGAGTTTAATGGGGGTGGTATTTATATATGGTCAATCTATGATACCGCTACCCTCAGGGTATACAACGACATCATCTGGGGTAATACTGCAAACAGTGGTGGAGACGATGGGGACGATCTATATATAGATGCCGATGGTGATGGTAACGGAATAGGTTCCATAATAAACCTCTATAACAGTGATCTTGGGCAAAACGCTGACTTCGCCACTGCCCGCTCAGAAGACCTCTTTATCACATACACAGATGGCTATCTCTATGACGCTAACATCACGGGCGACCCTCTTCTAAATGATCCAGCAGGTGGTGACTTCCATCTACAAAGGGGCTCACCCTGTATAGATGCAGGTTCTAACTCGGCTCCCTCCATTCCAGCCGAGGATTTTGAAGGTGACAGCAGGATAATCGACGGGGATGGTGATTCAGATCCGGTTGTGGATATCGGAGCTGATGAATACCTGCCATTACCTGCACCTGATATAAAGGTAAATAATTCAGATGGCCCTGTGACACTCAGTCATGGAGATCCACTCGTGGTGACCATCAGCCTTGATCCGGGTATCATGGCAGGGAGTGATGCGGACTGGTGGGTGGTTGCAAAGACCCCGTCCAACAGTTATTACTTCTATGACTACCAGACAGGGGAATGGTCTGAGAAATGTCCAAGCTGTCCTCCCATGGTCTCTTATCAGGGACCGCTTGTAGATGTTGGTCCATACCAGGTGCTGGATACCACCGCAGGGCCACAGATGTTTGGTATTAACACGCCACTGCTTCCTGCAGGCATATATACCCTCTATTTTGGAGTGGACATGGATATGGACGGACTGATAGATATGGATCAGATGTATTATGATACCGTGGAGGTTAACATCCAGTAATAGAAAAGGGGAGGGGCCTATAAGCAGAAGAGGTGTCCCTCCCCCTGGTTATCCTTCAATCTCTAATGCTCAAAGAGACTTTTTAAATTATGTATAAAATGGTATAATTCTTTACTCTTGTAATCCAAAAAGCCCGTTTATCCCCTGTCTTAAAAAGGAGACTCGATGGCAAGGTTGGCGGTCAATATTGAAGAGGAGATGAAGACCTCCTACCTCGATTACGCCATGAGCGTGATCGTGGGCAGGGCGCTGCCTGATGTGAGGGATGGGTTGAAGCCTGTCCAGAGGAGGATACTCTATGCGATGCTCAGGGAGGGATTGCTCCCTGGTAAGAAGTTCTCGAAGTGTGCAGGTGTTGTTGGGGAGGTATTGAAGAAATATCATCCACATGGTGATTCTGCTGTTTATGAGGCGCTTGTAAGGATGGCACAGGACTTCAATATGAGATATGTCCTTGTCGATGGCCAGGGGAACTTTGGCTCTGTTGATGGAGATCCGCCTGCTGCGTATCGTTACACAGAGGCAAGGCTTGCAAAACTTGCCGAGGAGATGCTTGCAGATATTGATAAGGAGACCGTTGATTTTGTCCCCAATTTTGATGAGACGACTGTAGAGCCCGTGGTCCTTCCTTCCAAGGTCCCGAACCTCATCATCAATGGCTCCTCCGGGATCGCCGTTGGTATGGCAACAAATATCCCGCCTCATAACCTTGGAGAGGTTGTGGATGGCCTGTTGTTGATGATAGAGAATCCAGATGTCTCTGTGAAGGAATTGATGAAAAAGATCAAGGGGCCAGACTTCCCCACTGGGAGTATCATCCACGGAAGGCAGGGTATCGTTAATGCATATACAACGGGTAAGGGCCTGATAAAGGTTAGGGCAAGGGTCGAGGTTGAGGAGCATGCAAAGGGAGAGAGTATAGTGATAACCGAGATCCCCTATCAGGTGAACAAGGCAAGGCTCATAGAGAAGATAGCAGAGCTTATCAGGGCAAAGAAGATAGAGGGTGTCTCTGACCTCAGGGACGAGTCTAACAGGGAGGGAATAAGGATCGTCCTCGAGCTTAAGCGGGGGGAGATACCACAGGTCATCATAAACCAGCTATACAAACACACCCCGATGGAGTCCACCTTCGGGATCATAATGCTTGCAATCGTTAATGGTCAGCCGAGGGTCCTGAACCTCCCTGAACTGCTCAACCACTTCTTAAGACACAGGCGCGATGTGGTGGTCAGGAAGACGAGGTTTGAGCTGAGGAAGGCAGAGGAGAAGGCCCATATCCTGGAGGGACTCAAGATAGCCCTGGATAACCTTGACAGGATTATCAAATTAATTAGGAGGTCAAAGACCCCTGATGATGCACTCAGGGCATTGGTGAAGAACTTTTCCTTAACAGAGATCCAGGCACAGGCGATACTGGATATGAAACTGCAGAGGCTCACAGGGCTTGAGAGGGAGAAGGTCGTCCAGGACTACAAGGATACACTGAAGGAGATCGAGAGGCTCAAGGCCATCCTTGCAAGCCCTGCACTTGTGGACAATATCATAAGGGAGGAGCTTCTTGAGATAAAGAAGAGGCATGCGGACAAGAGGCGTACAGTGATAACGGGCGAGGCAAAAGAGATTACCATAGAGGATCTGATAACCGAGGAGGAGATGGTGATCACCATCTCGCATCAGGGATATATAAAGAGGAACTCCCTTGATCTCTACAGGAGCCAGAGGAGGGGAGGCAAGGGGCTCACCGGTATGGAGACAAGGGAGGAGGACTTTGTGGAGGATCTGTTTATAGCCTCCACACACGACCATCTGCTCTTCTTCACAAATTTCGGACGGCTCCACTGGCTGAGGGTTTATCAGATACCAGAGATGGGCAGGGCTGCAAGGGGGAAGGCGATAGTGAACCTCCTACAGCTGTCCAGCAATGAGAGGGTAACAGCGGCCTTTCCTGTAAAGGAGTTTCAGGATGGGCAATACCTCTTTATGGCAACAAAGAACGGGGTGGTCAAGAAGACACCCCTCAGTGCCTATAGCAATCCACGGAGCAGAGGGATTAATGCAATAAAGCTTGATCTAAATGACGAGCTTGTGGGTGTAAGACTGACAGATGGTAGGAAGGATGTGGTCTTGAGCACTCGTGATGGCCTCTCGATCAGGTTTAACGAAGAGGATGTCAGGGAGATGGGCAGGGCCGCACACGGGGTGAGGGGGATAAGGTTGCAAAAAGGCGATGAGGTTGTATCGATGGATATACTCGAGGAGGATAAGACCCTCCTGACGGTTACAGAGAACGGCTATGGTAAGAGGACGAGGGCCGAGGAATACAGGATCCAGAAGAGGGGTGGCAAGGGTATATTCACCATAAAGATAACCCCAAAGAATGGAAAGGTGGTCGGCGTCTTACAGGTCTCAGAGGATGACGAGATAATAATCATGGCAGGCAGTGGTAAGCTCATACGGATGAAGGCAGGTAGCATATCGGTTATGGGAAGGAATACACAGGGTGTGAGACTGATAAATCTTGCAGATGACGATAAGGTTGTCAGTGTGGCAAGGGTTGTTGAGAGGGAGGCTGAGGATAATGGCGTTGAATGAGGTGGTGTTCATAACCATCACAAGGCCAGACCCTGCTTTATTCAGCCAATTCTACACAGATCCCATTTACTTGTAAAAGCCCGCTATTACATGTTAAAATTAATGTTGACCAAAATTAGATAGATTTTTTATATTATACTTTTCTTATAGGATTGGAAAAGGTGTGGATAAGAGCCGATGTAGCTCAATTGGTAGAGCAGCTGATTTGTAATCAGCGGGTTGGAGGTTCGAGTCCTCTCATCGGCTCCACGGAGAGGTTCCCGAGTGGCCAAAGGGAGCAGACTGTAAATCTGCCGGCTCAGCCTTCGGAGGTTCGAATCCTCCCCTCTCCACCATTAGGTGTAGTGAGTAAAGGGTAATGCGTAATGAAGGGATCGTCTCCATTACGCAGGGGCCCTTGCTTATAAAGCTGGATGCGGGAGTAGCTCAGTGGTAGAGCGTCGGCCTTCCAAGCCGAGGGTCGCGGGTTCGAATCCCGTTTCCCGCTCCATAATAAAATGGCCATCAGTCACTGGCCATTAGGTCAATGACTGATGAGTGGAGGTATGCCCATGTAGCTCAGTTGGTAGAGCACATCCTTGGTAAGGATGAGGTCACCGGTTCAATCCCGGTCATGGGCTCTGAGGGAAGGAGATGTTAGGTTTTTAATTAAATTTATAAAAAAAGGAGGCTGAGATGGCGAAGGCAAAGTTTGAGAGGGTAAAGCCCCACATAAATGTAGGGACGATAGGGCATGTAGACCATGGGAAGACGACGC
>MTOQ01000095.1 GCA_002011735.1 Nitrospirae bacterium JdFR-81
CCAAGCTTGTGTTTTTATACCCAGGAGGATATCATCTTTCACGGACATTAATTTTGATCTAACCAAAGGAACTTCGCGGACAATAACAGTGATCTAACGCGATCCTTGACAACAGTGGCCTGTTTGGGGTATTTACTTTATTATGCTGAAAAAAGGCATTTTTATTGCATATTTGCTCATACTTGCAGTTCTTCTGCCTTCAGACAGTATCGCCTCCCTGATATCTGCATATGAGCCACTGCCCAAACTTCAGACGCCTGATGGACTTGAGATTATAGGTGAAAGGGCAGGCTATAGCCTTGGTGATATCTCTATATCTGCCGATGTATCCCAGGATACAGAGATATTAAGAGGGCTTTACACATTCAACATCCCTGATGGGGGGTGGTTCTACTCCTTCAAGCTATTCAGGCCCGTAGAGGTGGAGATGCCCACTGTTGATGAGTTGTTTGCAAGATATGGGTACAACCGCTATGTGAGGAGGCTTGTCTCATATTACAAGAAGGAGAAGAAGTCCTTTGCCGAGAGGCTGAGGAGGGCAGGCAGGTATATAGATGAGATAGCGAGGATATTCGTGGACAATGGTATCCCACCTGAGCTCGCATATCTCCCGCTTATAGAGAGCGGATTCAAGACGCATGCATACTCACCAAAGAGGGCCGCAGGCCTCTGGCAGTTTATACCTGCCACTGCCAAGAAGTATGGCCTCAGGATAGACTGGTGGGTTGACGAGAGGCGTGACCCCGTCAAGTCGACCATTGCTGCTGCCAGGTATTTAAAGGACCTTTATGATAGATACAGAGACTGGGATCTTGCACTTGCCGCGTATAATGCAGGAGAGGGTGTTATAGATCGTGCGATAAGGATGATAGGGAAGAAGGATTACTGGTGGATAAGGAGGACAAAGTTTATAAACAGGGAGACAAAGAACTACGTCCCTTCCTTTATTGCCGCAACTGCCATAGCCCTTGAGCCTGAGAGGTTCGGGTTCACCCAGATAGAGACACATGAGCCGATGAGGTATGAGACCGTTGAGGTTAATACGCCCATTGACCTGGCCGTGGTTGCAAGGTTCACAGACTCCACCATATCGGAGATAAAGGAGCTCAATCCAGAGCTCAGGCGCTGGTGTACACCTCCAAATGTATCAACCTATACATTGAGGGTGCCTGCAGGGACGAAGGAGACCTTCCTTGCAAGGCTCTCAAGTGCAGACGAGGATGAGCTCTTCTACGTGAAGTTGCATAAGGTGAGGCCTGGTGATACAGTGAGCAAGATCGCAAGACAGCTTGGCACCTCGATACAGGCGATCATTGAGCTGAACTCCCTTGGTAAGGACGCATTGATAATTGCCGGAAGGACCATACTCGTGCCTGTTGACAGGAGCCTCCATGAGATCAGGGATATATCAGAGGGGATAAGGCCGATCATCAAGGCGAGGGACTTTTAGACTCCCCTTCCTTCGCCTCTTCAGCGATCTTCACCTTTGAGTTTGCCTCATTAAACCATACTGAGTCAGGGAAGTTCTCTACAAGCTCTCTATACTTCTCATTGGCCTTCTCGGTCTCCCCCAACCCCTCATAATACCTTGCCTCGAGTATCAGTGCGGTGTCCTTGAAGACCCCGTTCTCAATGGTGGCGAGTTTCTCAAGTGTATTGAATGCCATCTCCCTGTTGCCAGAGTTCAGATATGCGCCTGCGAGCTTCTGATAGACTATGGGGAGGAGCTCCCTCTCGTTCATAAACCTCTTTATAAACCTCTCATACTCGGAGATGGCCTCCTTGTATTTGCCCAGGTTGTAGTAACAGTTCCCAAGGTAGAATAGTGCTACAGGGGTCACCTTTGTCTCAACGGACTTCTTGTAGAGTTCGAGGGCCTTCTGCCACCTCTGCTTATCTGTAAGTGCTTCTTTTATGTCTATGCCATAGTAGTAATTGTAGGCCTGGACCTCAAAGGCATAGGCCTTCTTCCTGAGTGAGGCATTGTATGAGAGCCCGACCATAAATATGGCTATAACAGCGATGAGAGATACAAGGGCGATGATAAAGGTCTTTCTCCTCTCGTTGATGAACTCGACCATCCTTGTGAAGGTGCCCTTTATCTCCTCTTCCTTGACAGGGATCCTCTTCTTCTGAACCCTCTTCTTTATGGGTTTTGGCATCTATCTCCTCCTTATCCCCTCGATTATCCTCCTTGAGTTCTCCATTATCCCATCGATCATATCCTCAGGGATGCCTGATGCCCTGAGGATGGTCTTGGCCCTGAATGATGATATGAGGTCCTCGGGTGCATGTGCATCTGTGTTGATGACCATCCTTGCGCCTGTCTCCATCGCCACCCTTGCAACATGACCGTTTGATAGACTATGGCCCTTCCTGGATGTGATCTCCAGGGCAACACCCCTGTCCCTCGCCCTTTTTGCATCCTCCTGGGTTATGAGCCCTGGATGTGTGAGTATATCAACTCCTGCATTTATTGCAGCGATATTCGTCCCTGGCATGACAGGCTCGGCTATCGTCTCTCCATGCGCAAGGACTATCTCCGCACCGAGTTCCCTCGCCCTTTTGACAAGCCCGCCTATCAGTCCTGGGGGTACATGTGTGATCTCAACACCTGCAATAACGGTTATCTGTAGATCCTCGGTGATCGCCCTTGAGACCTCAAGCAGCCTTGGTATGACAAAGTCTATGTTTGAGACATCCACATGATCTGTCAGGGCGATGGCCTCATAACCGGCTATGGAGGCCCTCCTTACCAGCTCCATGGGTAGCAGGAGCCCATCGCTGAGGAGTGTATGGGTGTGAAGATCGATCATGGTTTTAAAAAGATACAGAAATTCGGATTAAAAAGTCAAAGTTTGTGTATAATTAGCTTATGCTTAAGAGGATACTCCTGGCCCTGTTGATAGGCGTCCTTATATTATTTGCCATCTTTAAGCTCCCCTCGTATCTTCAGCCCAAAAGACAGGGACACCTCATGGTGAGCGGGAGGGTCGAGGCAGACGAGGTGAGGCTGTCATCAGAGATAGGGGGGAGGCTGAAGGAGGTCTATATAAGTGAAGGTATGAAGGTCAGGAAGGGGGATGTGGTTGCGGTGATTGATGATGAGATCCTACAGTCAAAGAAGAGGGAGCTGTTGCATACCATTGAGGAGCTGGAGGAGAGGACGGCCTCTGCAGAGATTAATATCAGGTATCTCAAGAGTGAGACGAGCCATAAGATTGAAGAGGCAGAGAATGCCCTCAGTGTTGCAAGGGCAAGGCTGAGGCAGGCAGACGTGAGGAGGCTTCGTGCAGAGAGGGAATACAGGAGGTATTCGAATCTCTTTGAGAAGGGGGCGGTCTCAAGGGATGAGTTTGAGTCAGTAGAGCTTGCATACAGGTTGAGTATCGAGGAATACAACACAGCCCTTGAGGGTGTAAAGACAGCGGAGGTCTCACTTAAAAGGGCAAGGAGCTCAGAGGATGTTATCAATGCGAAGGTGAGGGAGCTCAGGTCCATGGAGAGATCGCTCGATGTCATAAGGGAGAGGCTCAGGCAAATAGAGATAAACATCGGATACACAAAGGTGAAGGCACCATCAGACGGTGTGATCCTCAGGAGGATAGCCGAGCCAGGGGAGATAGTCCCCTCAGGGGGGGTGATAGGGATACTGATAAAGCCAGAGGATGTGTATGTGAAGACCTTTGTGCCAGAGAGATACATAGGGATGATCAGCCTTGATATGGAGGTGGAGGTGGTCACCGATGCCTACAGGGACAGGCCTGTTCATGGCTATATCTGTTATATCTCGGATAGGTCAGAGTTCACGCCCAAAGAGGTTCAATCCTATGAGGAGCGGGTGAAACAGGTGTTTGCGGTCAAGGTGTGTCTTAAGGGTGATGAGGAGGCATACAAGATACTCAAGAAGGGCATGCCTGTTGATGTGATATTCCCTGTCAGTGGTTAAACCTCTTCAGAAGAGTTGATAAGATTGTAAGTATCCATGGGCCCTTTGGAAAAGAACCTATGAATGGTCCTGTCCTCTCATTAAGGAATGTATCAAAAAAGTTCAAGAGGCTCACGGCCCTCAGAGGTATCTCCATAGATGTCTCGCCCTCCGAGATCACGGGTATAATCGGCCCTGATGGTGCGGGTAAGAGCACCCTCCTCAAGATATGTTCGGGCATACTCAGTTATGATGGAAGTGTCCTATACAGGGGGATGGAGGTCAAGAGGAAGGCCGATGCCGTAAAGGCCCAGCTCAGTTTTATGCCACAGGGCATAGGGCAGAACCTCTATATGAACCTCACGGTAGAGGAGAATATAGACTTCTTTGCATCCCTGAAGGGCGTATCCCGTGATGCGAGGCACGCGAGGAAGGAGAGGCTTCTTATTGCCACAGGGCTTGAGCCGTTCAGGAGGAGGTATGCAGGTGAGCTTTCAGGTGGGATGAAGCAGAAGCTCGGTATATGCTGTTCCCTTATCTCCATGCCTGATCTGCTAATCCTTGATGAGCCATCAACAGGGATCGATCCACTCTCAAGGAGGCAGTTATGGGACATACTGAATGAGGCACTTGAGGACGGCACAACCATAATGCTCGGCACATCATATATGGATGAGGCCGAGAGGTGCCACAACATCAACCTGCTTGATGAGGGCAGGGTGAGGTTCTCAGGGCATCCAGAGAGACTCATAGCAGAGAGGGAGGGGCTTGAGGCTGCCTTCTCGGAGATGCTCCTGAAGGAGAAAGGGCTGCAGCCCATGGATATCCCGTTTAAGAGGGAGGAGATGGCCGGTGGGGAGGGTTCAATAGAGATAAAGGGTGTGTACAAATACTTTGATTCCTTTGAGGCGCTGAGGGATGTTAGCCTCTCCATAAGACAGGGTGAGGTCTTTGGCCTGCTTGGGCCGAATGGTGCAGGAAAGACCACCCTGATAAAGTGCATGACAGGTCTGCTCGTGCCTGATAAGGGGGAGATCACCATCTCTGGTATGAGAGGCGGGGATAAGAGGTTGAGGCAGAGGATAGGGTATATGTCACAGATATTCTCACTCTATGGAGACCTGACGGTGAGGGAGAATATAGACCTCTATGGCACACTCTATGGTATAAAGGGCGAGACCCTCAGACAGAGGAGGGAGTGGATTATCGAGATATCAGGCCTCGCCGGATATGAGGATGTGATAATAAAGAGGCTCCCTACAGGGATGAAGCAGAGGCTTGCCCTCGGTTGTGCAACCCTCAATCTTCCATCGATCCTCTTTCTTGATGAACCCACCTCTGGAGTCGACCCCCTTGCAAGGAGGCAGTTCTGGCAGTTCATAAGGGGGCTTTCAGAGAGGCTTGGTATCACGGTGGTCGTCACAACCCATAATCTTGTGGAGGCAGACTACTGTGACAGGGTTGCTATAATGAACGAGGGTATGGTGATCGCTGTTGATTCTACAGAGGCACTGAGGGGTCAGTTCACAGAGGCATCAGGGGATGTGTACGAGTTGTATCCCGTGGGGGCCTTTGACAGGGAGATATTCAGTGGACATGATGTAGAGATCACCCCCTTTGGCAGGAGGTATCACCTCTGGGGCAGGGGGATTGATGAGGGGTCGTTAAAGGGTATACTCCTTTCAAAGAACGTGAGATATAGATATCTGAAGAGGATCAGGCCACCCATGGAGGATGTATTCATATACTTCCTGAGGAGGGGGGCGTGAGGAGGCTCCTATCGATCACAGGCAAGGAGATAAAGGAGATAACAAGGACAAGGCTCTTTTTGATCCTCGCATTCTTTGTCCCTTTCACTATGTTTATAGTCTTCAGCTACGGGATAAGCCTTGATGTTGAGCATATGCCCTTTGTCTGCATCGACTATGACCGTAGCAGGCTCAGCAGGGAGGTGGTGGATGCCTTCAAGGGCAGGTATTTTGAGATGGTTGCATATCTCACAGATATCCATAAGGCAGAGGCACTCCTCAGCAAGGGCGAGGTCAGGGCGGTGCTCGTCATACCGCCTGACTTCTCGAAGAGGCTCATGAGGGGAGAGACCGCACATATCCAGTTCCTCATCGATGGAGGATATCCATATATAGCCGTTACTGTGAAGGGCTATGCAGAGGCTATCACCAGTGCCTTTAATATGAAACTCTTGAATTCGCTGGGAAGGGCTGGGGCCGTGCCGATAAGGCTTCAGACAAGGTATCTGTTCAATGAGTCCCTGAAGAGCAGTCACGCCCTCATCCCTGGACTGATAGCCATCGTCCTCCTGATGAACCCCGCGGTGCTTACCGCCCTTGCCATCACAAGGGAGAAGGAGTTCGGCACCATATATAACATCTATTCCTCACCAATAAAGAGGTGGGAGTTTCTGACAGGCAAGATCATACCCTATCTCATCATCTCTGCTATAAACTTCTTGATAATCATCACCTCCATCAGGATGATCTTTCATATCCCGATGAAGGGAGAGCTTGTCAACCTCATTCCAGGGACATTCCTGTATATACTTATCAATGTCTCCATAGGGTTGCTTGTATCCTCGGTAACAAGGACCATGGTGTCTGCCCAGATAGTGACGCTCATCGTCACGGTGATACCTGCCTTCCTATACTCAGGCCTCCTCATTCCCGTCTCTAACCTCGGCAGTGAGGCAAAGGTGATGGCACATATATATCCAACCATGCACTTCATGAAGATCATACACGGTATCTATCTGAAGAGGCTCGGTCTCGGGCAGCTGATGCCCCAGGTCTTCTTCCTGTTTCTCTACTTCGTTGCCCTACTCTCGATAGCGATCCTTGTATTCAGGAAGAGGGAGGGATAGGGGATGTGGCAGTTGTTGAAGAAGGAGTTTCTGCATATACTCCGTGACAAGGGGCTCGTCATATTCATCCTCTATGCATTCACCCTTGATGTATACATGGCGGCAAAGGGCTTTGCACTCATCCCCGAGATGATATCCATCCATGTGTATGATGAGGATAACTCTTTAGAGAGCCGAGAACTCATCCATCGTATCCAGCCACCGGCATTCCAGAGGCCTGTTGTGGTTGCAGACAGGGAGAGGGTCGATCAGCTTCTGAACGAGTCGAAGACCGTCCTTGCATTGATTATACCCCATAACTTCGGCAGGGATATCCACAGGGGGGATGCAGAGCTGCAGGTACTTGTCGATGGCACACAGAGCACAGCAGCATACCTGAGCTCTGCCTATCTCAACAGCGTAATCGCAAGGTATTCAGAAGAGGTGATGGGCCACGGGGCTGGGGACGTGCCCCGCATTGAGACAAGAAGCAGGATATACTTCAACCCCACTGCGAGGGATGAGATCTTTGAGGGCATAAATGAGTTCTTCATGGTTATAACACTTATTGGTATGATCCTGCCTGCCACGATCCTCATCAGAGAGAGGGAATACGGGACGATAGAGCAGATCATGATCTCTCCGCTCAGCCTCTGGAGGTTTGTGCTTATGAAGGTGGTTGCAACCACCCTCTTCCTCCAGGCCATGATAATATTCAGCTATACCTTTGTCCTCAGGTTATGGCTTGGCTTCTCCCTGAAGGGCACGATCTTTGAGTTTCTCCTGTTGAGCCTCATCTATGGCATTGCGACCACTGGCATCTCCTTCATCATAGCCTCGGTTGCAAGGAGGTTCAGTGAGATAGGGATGCTCACCATAGCCATATTCGCACCGATGTTGCTCCTTTCAGGCGGGTGGGTACCACCTGAGGCACTGCCTGAATGGCTGAGGAGGATGACCGTCTTCTCACCACTCAAGCACTTCATGTCCCTCGGGATAGGAGTGCTCATAAGGGGGGCTCAATTTAAGCTGATCTTTTCAGGTATAATAAAGCTCCTTATCCTTGGTCTGATCATGCTCATTACAGGCTTTGTCATGTATAATCGAAGGATATCGAGATGAAGAAGGTAAGGCTTACAGAGAAGGTGAAGGCGGCAGGTTGAGCGGCCAAGCTGGGTCCGGTGGACCTGAACGAGATACTGGCCGAGCTATATCTGTGTAAAGACCCGGGTGTTGTTGTTGGTCCTGGTGATGATGCAGGGGTCTTCCGGCACAAGAACACCCTCATGGTTGAGACCGTTGATGTGATCACACCGATTGTGGATGACCCGTACACATTTGGTGCCATCTGTGCGGCGAACTCTGTGAGTGATATATATGCAATGGGCGGTACCCCCCTTACGGCCCTTGCCATACTTGGTTATGCATCCTGTGATTTTGGACCAGTGGTCATAAAGGAGCTACTCAAAGGTGCCGTTGATAAACTCAGGGAGGCAGGTGTGTGCCTCATAGGCGGTCACAGTATAGAGGATAGCGAGTTCAAGTTCGGTTTTGCCATCTCAGGCATCGTGAAGAGCTCCGAGATACTGAGGCTTAAAGGTGCAAGGCCAGGTAGCGTGCTTATTCTCACGAAGAGGCTCGGCACAGGTGTGCTCACATCTGCGGTGAAGCTGAAGAGGATGAGACCATCCAGGCTGGGGCCGGCCATCCAGTCGATGCTTGGTCTGAACAGGGTGGCCTCTATGATAGCCAGGAGGTCAGGCGCCAATGCCGCTACCGATGTGACAGGCTTTGGTCTGCTTGGCCATGCCCTTAACATGGCAAGGGCATCAGGGGTTGACCTGGTCATCAACTACAGGGATGTGCCATTTATGGAAGCGGTGAGGTATTACATAAAGAAGGGGATTGTTCCAAAGGGTGCAAGGAGGACGCTTGAGTTCTGCATAAAGGATGTGGCCTTCCCAGAGGGTTTCAGGGAGGCCGATATGCTTGCCCTTGCTGATCCACAGACATCAGGCGGGATGTTGATAAGCCTCCCGGAGAGGAGGCTCGGTGTGTTCAAGAGGCTTGCAGATGGGGAGGGTATGGCATACTGGGTTATAGGCGTGGTTACAAGGGGGAAAGGGAGGGTGATCATAAGATGACGAAGGAGATGATCGCTGACTATATGGAGCAGGGCTTTCTTGAGAATATCATAGACATGTTCAAGCACGACAGAGGACTCTATCCTGTGATCGGAGATCTGCTGTCTGACGAGAGGGTGAGGGTGAGGCTCGGTGTGGTTGCCCTTGTTGAGGAACTGAGTAGCGATGGTTACAGGGATGAGATCGTAAGGGTGATCCCTGATATTGCCCGTAACCTCAAGGACAGGAACCCGACGATAAGGGGCGATACGGCATATCTACTTGGCATCATAGGCCACAGAGACGCCCTCCCCTACCTCAGGGAGGCCATGGGTGATGAACACCCCATGGTCAGGGAGGTGGTGGAGGAGTCAATGGGGCTTATACTCCACTCCCATGAAGGACCTCATAGATGACCTCATGGCTGGTTGCTGTTAATCTGCGCGGGTTGATGATCCATATAGGCCCGAACATCCTCTCCTGATATGCCTTTGCAAGCCCGAGCCTCATGAGCTCAAGGAGTGCGATGAATGTAACAATGAGTGATATCCTTGTATAACTGCCCTCAAACAGCTCATCGAATCTGATCCCATCCTCTGCCTCCAGTCTCTCCATTATATAGTTGATCCTGTCGGCCACCGTGAGGGTCTCCCTTGTTATCTCGATCACCTCTGCAGGTGCCCGCTCCACGATGGACTTGAAGGCAGCGATCAGGTCCATGACACTCGCCTCAGTGAGTGTTATGGCCTCTTCCTTGATATCCTCCCTGTCTGGTGGAGGTCTCCGGAAGACATCCCTCCACACCTCTTCCCTTATCCTCAGGGTCTTCGAGGCCTCCTTGAACCTCTGATACTCGATCAGTCTCTCTACAAGCTCGGCCCTCGGGTCTTCTGCAGGCCCCTCGGCCTCCTCTTCCTCTTTTGGAAGGAGCATCCTCGACTTGATATGGATGAGGGTGGCTGCCATAACAAGGAATTCGCCTGCAATCTCAAGGTTCAGCTCCTTCATCAACTCGATATACTCGAGATACTGTTTTGTTATAAGGGCGATGGGGATGTCATAGATATCGATCTTGTTCTCCCTTATCAGGTGTAACAGGAGGTCAAGAGGGCCTTCAAAGACAGGGAGTTTAAACCTTGGTGTATCAAGGTGAGTCCTGTTTGATAAGGCTGTTCCTGTATCGACCATTGATGCATATTATAACACAATATATGGGTGATACGGGCCAAAAATTGGTCATTGGTTGAGACATAGTATCCACCCTTATTAAGAGTTTTTGGGAAGAAAATTTGAAAGATATCTATCATCCTGTCAAGATCCATCACTGGAAACAA
>MTOQ01000053.1 GCA_002011735.1 Nitrospirae bacterium JdFR-81
AGAATCAGTCTTATTGACTTGCTTTCTTGTAGACACTACAATATTTCCAAGGCGAGAGAACCTGACTTACAACACTCTCTATTTTAAGCGGACAGTAGTGGTATCATATATAAAATGAAAAACCGCTGGCCCTTATCGATCTGTTCCTTCTGGCTTATCGTCTCATTCCTGGTATTTTATGCCTGTGCCACCACCAGCAAGACTGAACTCCTTAAGAAGGCTGAGGCCCATTATAAGCTCGGGGTCTCGTATATGTTAAAGGATCAGCTCAATGATGCCTTCATAGAGTTTCAGAAGGCCATAAAGCTGGTCCCTGAGCATAAGGAATCCTATAATTCGCTTGGGTACATCAGCACAAGGTTCAAGAAGTATGAGGAGGCCATATCATATTACAAGAAGGCACTCTCCATCGATCCTCGGTATTCAGAGGCCATGAATAATCTTGGGGTAACATACTCCGAGATGGGGAAGTGGGATGAGGCGATAAGGTATTTCAAGAAGGCGCTGGAGAATCCATTTTATCAAACGCCCGAGAGGGCCTATACCAACATGGCGTTTGCATATTATAAGAAGGGTGATTACAGGCATGCCGAGGAGGCCGTTAATGAGGCGCTCACAAGGTTCCCTGACTTCCCCATGGCACGCTATATCCATGGCCTTCTCAATGTTGCTTATGGTGATGATGTATCGGCTATAGAGGACTTTAAGAAGGTCCTGAGTGTAAGCCCTGATTATATAAATGCACACTATGAGATCGCCCATGCCTATGTGAGGATAGGTGAGAGGGACAAGGCCCTTGAGCATTTCAGGGTGGTTGCTGAAAAGGGGAAGGACAAGAAGATGGTAAAGGAATCAAAGGAATATATTATGCTGCTTGAAAAATGATTTATGAGACAGGAGATGATGCAGAGGCTCCTGAAGGAGGCCCGTGGTGCCTTAAGGGTTGCTGTTGCACCGTATTCTGGATTCAGGGTTGGTGCGGCCATCATCACAAAAAGGGGGAGGGTATACAGGGGGTGTAATTTAGAAAACCCTTCGTTGATGCTGAGTATGTGTGCCGAGAAGGTCGCCATCTCAAAGGCGCTATCAGAGGGGGAGAGGAGTTTCAATGCCATAGCCATAGTCTCTGATAAGGGCCATCTCTGTTATCCCTGTGGTTCATGTAGACAGCTCCTGTGGGAATTTGCAGGTGATATAGATGTGCTCCTTGAGGGAGACGGAGGGATCAAGAGATACAGGTTGAGTGAGCTCATGCCCTATCCATTCAAGAAAGACTGAATAGGCACAGAGGAGGGGTGTATCAAAAAAAAACTATTGACAAATGGTTGTATCTGCTGGTATCTTTCTCAAGGGGTTTTATAATTTAAATAAAAGAAAGGAGGGTTAAAATGACGAAGTCAGAATTGGTTGATGCCGTAGCAAAGGGGGCAAACATCTCAAAGGCCTCTGCTGCAAAGGCCATTGACTCCTGCATCGCCGCTATCACAAAGGCACTGAAGAAGGGTGACAGGGTGACTCTCGTTGGATTCGGGACTTTTTCTGTAAGAAAGAGAAAGGCACGCACAGGGAGGAATCCAAGGACTGGTAAGGAGATAAAGATACCTGCTTCAAAGGTTCCAAGGTTTACTCCTGGGAAGGCACTTAAACAGGCAATAAAATAACATGACTCCCTCTGGCCAGGGGTTCAGAAAAGGACCCCTGGCCTATTTTTTATCTCAGTCGTAATGGATCTGCAGCCTCTTTATATCGGTGGCCCTTCCTGTATCTGAGTCTATATCTATCACCACACAGGATATCGTCGCAGGCCCCTTGGCGGTCTCAAAACGGACAGGCATCTGGGTGAGGAACCTGTTTATTATAAGGTCCTTCTTTATGCCTATCACCGAATGGATCGGGCCTGTCATCCCCACATCGGTTATAAAGGCCGTGCCATTTGGAAGGATCTTCTCATCAGAGGTCTGAACATGCGTGTGAGTGCCTATAACCGCACTGGCCTCTCCATCAAGAAACCACCCGAATGCCGACTTCTCGGATGTTGCCTCTGCGTGGAAATCTATAATAATCACCTTTGTCTCCTTCTTCAACCTCTGTAACTCCCTCTGGGCCGTCCTGAAGGGGCATTCAAGGGGCTGCATGAAGACCCTTCCCGAGATGTTGAGTATCGCTATCTTCTCGCCAGAGCTCGTCCCTGCAACGATGCTCCCATAGCCAGGCACACCATCAGGATAGTTGGCAGGCCTGAGGAGCCTCCTCTCCTTCATAATGTAGGGGAGGGACTCTTTTTTGTCCCATATGTGGTTACCAGATGTGAGGACATCAACACCCATGGAGAATATCTCTCTACATACAGGCTCTGTGATGCCGAACCCTCCTGCGGCGTTCTCAACATTGGCTATCGTGAAGTCTATCTTGAACTTATCGATGATACCCGAGATGCCTTCCCTCAACACCCTCCTGCCTGCCTTTCCCACAATATCGCCTATGAACAGGACCCTCATGGTTAGCAGAACCTGACCCTGGTTTTATTTAGCATACTCCACAAACCTTGACTCCCTGACGACCGTGACCTTTATCTGTCCTGGATATGTCAGTTTCTCCTCGATCTTCTTTGCCAGCTCCCTTGACATCTGTGCACACAGTTCGTCACTCACCTCTTCGGGCCTTACGATGATCCTTATCTCCCTCCCTGCCTGTATTGCATAGGACTTGCTGACCCCGTTGAATGAAGTGGCGATCTCCTCCAGCTGTTCGAGCCTCTTGAGATAGCTCTCAAGGGACTCCTTACGGGCCCCTGGCCTTCCAGCAGAAAGGGCATCAGCAGCTGCAACAAGGCACGCCTCAACACTCAGTGGTTCACCCTCTTCATGGTGCACCGCTATGGCATTAACGACCTTGTGATTCTCACCGTACCTTTTTGCCATCTCTGCCCCTATTGCCTGATGTGTGCCTTCCATCTCATGGTCAATGGCCTTGCCGATATCATGCAGGATCCCGGCCCTCTTTGCCAATTTGATGTCCACGCCAAGCTCACCTGCCATGATCCCTGCAAGATATGCAACCTCCTTGGAATGCTGGAGGACATTCTGCCCATAGGATGTCCTGTATTTGAGCTTTCCTATCAGCCTTATGAGTTCGGGATGGATGCCGTGGAGGCCCAGTTCAAAGATGGCCTTCTCCCCCTCCTCTTTTATTATGGCCTCTATCTCCTTCGTCACCCTCTCGACAACGTCCTCGATCCTCGCAGGGTGTATCCTGCCATCACTTATGAGCCTCTCAAGGGCAACCCTCGCTATCTCCCTCCTAATCGGATCAAAGCAAGACAAGAGGACGGTCTCGGGTGTCTCATCGATGATGAACTCCACACCTGTGGCAGCCTCCAATGCCCTTATGTTCCTGCCTTCCCGTCCAATGATCCTCCCCTTCATCTCATCATTGGGGAGGCTCACGGTCGCCACCGTGTTGTCACTTGAGAACTCACTCGCATAGCGCTGTATGGCCGTGCCGAGTATCTCCTTTGATTTCATCCTGGCTGACTCAATAGCCTCGTCCTCGATGCGCTTGGCGATCCTTGCTGCCTCAAACCTGGCCTCCTCTTCGACCCTCCTGAACAGCTCCTGCTTTGCCTCCTCTGTGGTCATGCCTGATATCCTCTCGAGCATGGCCTCCTGCTCCTTGATAAGTTCCCTGTATCTCTGTTCCTTCTCCTCGATGGCCTTCTCCCTGTTGTTGAGCTCCCTCTCCCTCCTGTTGAGGTGGCTGTCCTTACGATCTATCTGTTCCAGCCTCCTCTCGATCTTCTCCTCCTTCTGCCTGAGCCTCCTGTCAAACTGATTCAGCTCTGCCTGCCTCTCCTTGAGTTCCTTCTCCATCTCTGTCTTCAACTTGAGGTTTATATCCCTTGCCTCAAGGAGTGCCTCCTTCTTCAGGGTCTCTGCCTCCCTCTTGGCCTCCTCAATGAGCCTCCTGGCCTCATGCTCGGCCTTCCTGAGCTTATTTCTAACACCACCCTTATACAGCAGGGACGAAAGGGCAAAGCCTACGAAAAGCCCTCCAATCAGCGCAAGCAAGAGAAACAGGTATATGGTCATCTCTTGTTCCTCCTTTTATTTAACATATCCCTCATCACCCTCTCATAGCCCTCTTCAGAAGGGAAGAAAAAGGTCTTGTTCTTCCTGAGGTATGTTTGAGGGACGAAGTGTCCTTTATAGTTATGGGGGTATTTATAGCCGGTGCCTGCCCCGAGACGGGCTGCACCACTGTAACTTGAATCCTTGAGGTGGTCAGGCACGGGCTCGACCCTCTCGTTCCTCACCTCTGAAAGGGCATTCTCTATGCCCCTGTATGAAGAGTTGCTCTTTGGTGCCATGGCTATATACAGGGCTGCCTGTGCAAGGGGGATGCGCCCCTCTGGCATGCCGATGGATTCAACCGCATGCATGGCCGAGACCGCTAAAGGGAGTGCCCTCGGGTCTGCATTTCCAACATCCTCGGATGCCGCTATAACGATCCTCCTGGCGATATAGAGGGGGTCTTCTCCTGCCTCTATCATCTTGGCAAGCCAGTAGAGCGTGGCATCAGGGTCGCTCCCGCGCATACTCTTTATGAATGCTGAGATGGTGTTATAGTGCTCATCCTCACTATAGTACAGGGACTTCTTCTGTAAGACCTCCCTTGCAAGCCCTACATCATACTCCTTGCCACCCCTGCTCTGGATGATATAGGCGCCCATCTCAAGTGCATTTAGTGCCCTCCTTGCATCCCCTTCGGACGTCTTTGCAATAAAGTCCAGTGCATCAGGGTGTACCTCTATGTCCAGATTACCTATACCCCTTTCGGTGTCCTTCAACGCCCTGATGAGTATCGTCCTGATCTCGGACTCACTCAGTGGATAGAACTGGAATATCATCGATCTTGATGAAAGTGGTGGTATTATGGAGAAGAACGGATTCTCTGTGGATGCGCCTATCAACCTGACCACCCCGCTCTCCACATCCGGCAGGAGTGCATCCTGCTGCAGCTTATTAAACCGGTGTATCTCATCAATAAAGAGGATCGCCCTGCTGGCCTCCCTGGCCTTCTTGAGCGCCTCCTTTATCTCACCTATGCCAGAGGTCACCGCATTTATCGAGATAAAGAGGGCCTCTGTCCTTCGGGCTATGATATGGGCAAGTGCTGTCTTGCCCGTGCCTGGAGGGCCATAAAATATGAGAGAGACGATGATATCCCTCTCTATCGCCTCCCTGAGTGGTTTGCCACGGCCGAGTATGTGTGACTGACCAACAAACTCCTCTAAACTACAGGGCTGCATCCTCCATGCAAGAGGCTGCCTCCCGTCTCTAACCATTGATCCCATCTCACTCCCAGGGGTATAACCCTGGCCTCCTTGGTTGCGGGCTGTAGTGGCCGATGTGTCTGTGACAGAAGAAGTTTACCGGGATGGTAGGACTGTAGCGTAAGATATTAGCAGATCTCTATAATTAACCCCTTTGAGGGTCTTGACAATCGCCCTCCTCGAAGACAAAAGGGTTATGTTTTTTAAGAACTCTTTAAACCGGACAAAAGAGTTTATGATAATCCATCCACCAAAAAACTTAACTGTCAAGACCATAAATATATACGGCACTGCAGCCCGTCTATATTTATTATTCCCACCTTGCCGTGGAGGAAAAAAACTTGCATCCCTGTACTGACAAGTGGGTGCCTTGAAGGTGAGATTAGGCATATCCACCCGATTACTCGGGGCGCTCACACTCACCTTACGCTGGCTCCCTAACCTATCTAATGTCGGAACAAGTTTTTTCCTTTCCCTCACGAGCAAGGCAGGAATCCTATCCATGAATTAATTTTAAAACAGATACACATCTTTTTCAAGTAAAAATAGACCCGTCAGCTCAAAAGGCCATAATCAACGAGTGCTTTCCTGAGCCTCTCCCTGTTGGCATCGCTCATGGGGCATAGGGGTAGTCTGAGCTCCTCCTGGATTCTGCCCATCATGCTCAGGGCGGTCTTCACCGGGATAGGGTTTGTCTCGATAAACATGGCCTTGTTGAGGGGTTCAAGCTTATAATGGAGCCTCCGTGCCTCCTCGATATCGCCCCTTTCCAGGGCATTGCACATACCTGCCACATCCGCCGGAGCCACATTTGCGGTGACAGATATCACACCCTTCCCACCCAGCATCATGAGCGGGAATGTGGTGAAATCATCGCCAGAAAGCACGGTTATCCTGTCCCCGCAGAGGCGTATCACCTCACTGACCTGCCTCATATCACCTGTGGCCTCTTTTATGGCAACTATATTTTCAATCTCAGAGAGTCTTGCCACAGTCTGAGGCAGGAGGTTCACGCCTGTGCGGCTCGGGACATTATACAGCACCAGGGGAATATCCACCTTCTCTGCAACCTCCCTGTAATGCCTGTAAAGACCCTCCTGGGTTGGTTTATTATAATAGGGTGTTACCAGCAGTGCCCCGTCTGCACCCATCTCCTTCGCCTTTTTCGTCATCATTATGGTCTCCTCTGTGGAGTTGGCCCCTGTGCCTGCGACAACAGGCACCCTCTTATTTACGGCCTTGATGGTGAACTCTATGACCTTGTAGTGTTCATCATAGTCAAGGGTTGCTGACTCCCCTGTGGTGCCGCAGGGCA
The DNA here is from genome assembly GCA_002011735.1 of Nitrospirae bacterium JdFR-81. Taxonomy (GTDB): domain Bacteria; phylum Nitrospirota; class Thermodesulfovibrionia; order UBA6902; family UBA6902; genus JdFR-81. Next base: position 6,648 of record MTOQ01000053.1, read on the forward strand.
CTATGGCGCTCGTCCCCTGAGAGATATGCCATTCGATCAGGTCACCGAGGGCCTTCTCATCCACCCTGTTGTCCTTAAATGGTGTAACAATCGCTACTATGGATCCCTTAAACATCTCTCCCTCCGTAAGAATTATTTTTTAAAGTTTATGGTAAACTTTATAATAAGGTCAAGATAATAATAGGGGATATCCTTGTTCGACCTTGGGACACAGGAACTCATAGTAATCTTTATAGTCGCACTGCTCGTCTTCGGGCCAAAGAGGCTCCCGGAACTGGCAAGGACGCTCGGGAGGGGGATGAATGAACTGAAGGCGGCCCTGAGGGGGGTGAAGGAGTCCATCGAGGAGTCGGAGATAACAGAGGAGATAAAGAAGGCACGCTCAGTGGTGGAGGAGGAACTGATTAAAAACCCTCTGGAGGTCTATACCGAGGAAGAGAAGAATGAGAAGGTAAAGGCCCATAAGGAGGTCACGGAGAGACCAGCGGAGGAAGAGAAGAAGGTGGATGGATAAGCAACCCCTCACAGAGCATCTTGAGGAACTCCGGAAGAGGATTCTTGTAGCATTGATCGCAATCGTTATAGGCTTCGGCCTATCCTTCTATTTCTCGGAGTTCATATTTAATATCCTGACCCTCCCCATGCACAGCACCCTCAAACTCTCATTCAAAAGGCCGTTCCTCCTGTATGAAGCAAAGAATCCTGGATTGAATCTCGTCTTTCTTGCACCGGCAGAGGCCCTCTGGATGCACTTCAAGATATCACTCATCAGTGGCGTGGTGCTGAGCTCACCCATCATATTTTATGAGATATGGAGGTTCGTATCACCAGGGCTCCTTGAACATGAGAAGAAGTATGCCCTGCCCTTCGTCCTTGTGACCACCCTCTTATTCTTAATAGGTGCGCTCTTCTGCTTTATCATCGTGCTCCCCTTTGCGATGAACTTCCTGCTCACCTACAAGACAGAAAACCTCAAACCGATGATCTCGGTCGGCAGGTATATAGATTTCTGTCTGAAATTCATCCTTGCCTTTGGTGCCATCTTTGAACTGCCTGTGGTGGTCCTGTTTCTGACAAGGATGGGGATTGTAACGACCGAGTTCCTATCAAAAAACAGGAAGTATGCGATACTTGTTGCCTTTGTCCTCGCTGCCATCCTCACCCCCACCCCCGATGCATTTAATCAGACATTGATGGCAGGCCCTATAATACTCCTCTATGAGGTCGGGATACTGGTGTCAAAGATATTCAGCAAAAAGGAGGAGAAGGCATGACCACCCTCAGGGGGAAGAGTCTCGTTGCTATAACAAGGGATATAGCCGATGGATACATAACGGTAAACCCCCTGTTCTTGAAGCCCCTTGACAGGGAATCCATAGAAAGACTGTATAATCAGATCGTAAAGCTCCAGATCGAGATAAGGGGTGAGAGGTTTCCCTATCGCGATGTCCAGGCAATCAGGCAGAGAAACCTGAGACTTCAGAGGCTCCACAACTCGCTCATAGTGATCAAGAATTTTGCAAGACAGAGGGGGATGAGGAATTTTATGCGTTAATCAGTTCTTTGAGACCTTTGCTGACTTGAGCTTTCTGTATTTATCCTCGCCCACACACTCCTTTGCAAAGGCACACCAATCGATACAGCTTGGACCCCTCAGCCTCGAATTCACCTCACCACAGGACTTACACTTCACCTCGGCCTCATCACTCCATATCTCCAAGACCTCTCCACACCTCCGACACCTTATCTCCTCTGGCTTCGGCTGTTTTATCTCCCTGCTACCAGGACAGCTATTCTTGAACATGGGCTCTTTCTCCTTTTATTTAATTATGCCATATAATCCAATAAAATGTATAATCTCCCTTGATTCGTATATTCGGTATTAATTATTATATCCTCAGATGGCATACAGGGATCTGAGAGAATTCCTCAAGGTCCTTGAGGAAAGGGCACTCCTGAAGAGGATAAAGGCCGAGGTTGACCCCATCCTTGAGATCGCAGAGATAAATGACAGGGTGGTGAAGGCAGGAGGGCCTGCCCTCCTCTTTGAAAACCCGAAAGGCTCAAGATTCCCTGTCCTTGTAAACACCTTCGGCTCCTTTGAGAGGATGAGGCTTGCCCTTGAGGTGGAGAGCCTTGATGAGATCGGCCAGAGGATGCTGGAGTTCCTTGAACCCGAGATCCCGACCAATATACTGGAAAAACTGAAGGCCCTTCCAAAGCTCAAGAGGCTTGCCGATTTTCTACCGAAATATGTGAGATCAGGCCCATGCAAGGAGGTCATAATAAAGGACAACCCATCCCTTGATATATTCCCCATCTTAAAGACATGGCCTGGAGATGGAGGGAGGTTCATCACCCTACCAATGGTCTTTACAAAGGACCCTGAGACAGGCATCAGGAACTGCGGTATGTATCGGATGCATGTCTATGATTCAAGGACGACAGGGATGCACTGGCACATGCATAAGGATGGTGCAAGACACTATCGGAAGGCAGAGAGGCTTGGCAGGAGGCTCGAGGTGGCTGTTGCCATAGGCTCAGACCCTGCGGTGATGTATGCGTCCACCGCACCACTGCCAGAGGACATCGATGAGATGCTCCTTGCAGGGTTCCTCAGAGGGGCACCTGTGGAGCTTGTGAAATGTGAGACCGTTGACCTGGAGGTGCCTGCCAATGCAGAGATAGTGCTTGAGGGGTATTGTGAACCATACGAGAGGAGGGTGGAGGGGCCCTTTGGAGACCATACAGGCTACTACTCCCTCCAGGACGAGTATCCTGTCTTCCATATCACATGCATAACCCATCGAAGGGATGCCATATACCCTGCTACCATCGTTGGGAAACCTCCCATGGAAGACTGCTATATCGGGAAGACGACAGAGAGGATATTCCTCCCACTGATAAGGAAACAACTGCCTGAGATAGTGGATATGAACCTGCCGATTGAGGGTGTATTCCACAATATCGCCATTGTCTCGATCGACAAACGCTTCCCAGGACACGCGAGAAAGGTCATGTATGCCCTCTGGGGCATGGGACAGATGAGCTTTACAAAGGCAATAGTGGTCGTTGACAGGTGGGTGGATGTCCATAACCTGAGTGAGGTTGTCTGGAGGATGGGCAATAATGTGGATCCGAAGCGGGACATAGTGATTGTGGAAGGACCGCTCGATGTGCTTGAACACGCCTCTGATATACCCGCATATGGAGGGAAGGTGGGGATTGATGCCACAAAGAAGCTGCCTTCAGAGGGTTTTCACCGCCAGTGGCCTGAGGATATATCCATGTCAGAGGAGATCAAGAGGCTTGTCACAGAGAGGTGGAGAGAATACGGCCTTGATTGAAGAAGCAAGCCTGGTAGCGTAAAATATTTTGTGTAAAAATCTTGAGAAATATAAAAATAGGGTGTATCCTCCATTGATTAAAAAACAAAATTTAAAGAAAGGAGGTACAC
>MTOQ01000048.1 GCA_002011735.1 Nitrospirae bacterium JdFR-81
AGAGGGAGAGGCTTAAGCAGGGGAGGTGGAGAAAACCTGTTCCCATTCTCAAAGCTAATTCCTATGAGTTGAGACAGATATTTTACAGAAAATTTTACCCCAGACACAACATTCTTGATATGTGCCTATTTTGAATATCCCAGAAATTCCTCAAGCTCTGCTTCAAGGGCTTCCTGAAGGGTCTGTTAGACTAATTCCTTAAGACGGGCTCTTACTTCCTCCGGCCATGGGGCCTTCTTCTTTTTCTCCATTATCCATCTCCTGTGTTTTGGTAGTTTATCAATTTACACAGTTCGGTGGACAGCCCTACCTTCCCTAAACAGTTAAACCTTTTTACCAAAACTACAGGAACAACCTCATATCCGCTGTCTTTCGGTAGCTGTCGCAGGGCTGGAACCGATAAATTCGAGTATCCCCCTTGTAGGTGCATAACTGTTATGAAGTTCAGAATGGATAGCCACTCACCCATAAAGGGGTGCTGAGTATCTCAAGGCTTTCGTGATCTTTTACCTGTGTATGATATCCGATGCGTATAGCGTGGTTCCTGTATCTATTTACATCCCTTGCCCTCTGATAGTATCTGACCGACGCATTATTCCTGTGGCCTGAATGGTCATAGATGGTCGAGCCACTACCCTCGTTGAATGTAAGGTATGTCGCAAGGGTATTGGTGATCATACATTCGCCAGTCTTGCCGAGCTCGACCTTCATACATCTTCTGATCTGCTCCACTGTCCTTGCCTCCCTCCATAGTCTCACCTCATCAATAGCCCCTCTGAACCAGTGTATAACAGATGGGTGCGTCTCGTGGTGCTGCTTTTTGTGCCCGATGGTCATCTCAGGAGTAAAACACTGATTGGCACCTATAAATACAGGGCCTGCCTCCTTCACCTCGGGTACCACATTCAGTGGATTGGGATGGTTTCTATCAGCTCCCCTCAGGGCGACGCCGTCAACATAGACCGTTAATGTCCCGTCTCTGAAGTTATACACACCTGCCACATGGTGCCAGTCCCTTGAGAGACCCGTGCCGGTATATGCGGTTGCTGCATACCATCTTCCCTCGCTCTTGATCGCAAACTTCACACATGTCGCATCAGGATTGACATTACTGCACCCCTCCGGTGCATCAGGCGATGCCCCCTTCCATAGATAGAGGATAAAGCCATCTGTCGTCTCTCTTGCCGAGATGTTTCCACCTGCCATAATAACACCATTGTCGGTCTTCTCAGGCCTGATCCATGCCTCGACAGTGAAGCTGGTGTATGAAAAGTCAAAGCCAGCAGGATTGACCCTCGGATCAGAGAGGCTCACGAGGTTATACCAATATACAAAGCTCTTATCCGATCTCTCAATTGCAGGGAAGTATAATGCACCATTGTCAGCATATACTGTCTCCTTAGCACAGAGAAAGGCTATTACCGCCATGATAAAAATAAATCGTCTCATCTTAGACCCCTTTCTATCATTTAGGATTTACTCTGTGCCTCCTATGATCTCCTTTGCCTTTAGGTACTCCTTGTTCCTGATGGACTCGAGATATATCCTCACCAGCTCGAGTATGTCCTTATAAAGGAGGAAGTTTCTTGATAGCTCCCTGAAGAGCTCCTCATGGGTGAATTCGGATGCGATCCTGTATGACCTCTGTCCCTGCAGTATATAGTGATCAAAGAGGCTCGCACCAGGAACCAGTATATTCCCCAGTATAAACTCCTTCCCCTTTCTCCTTATAAGGGCAGAGGGGAACATCCCGACCATAAAGAGTGTGTAATCACCGATATGCTTATGCACCTCAAACTCCCTCTCAAAGCTCTGTGCATTCAGCAGGATATTACCCTCTGCGAGCATATCGGCGATATCCTCAAGCCTCTTCCCCTTGCTGTTCCTTATCCTGTAGAGGTTATCAGTATGCATAAAGCCACACAGTATCTGATCCTCGATATAATCGGCAACCTCTGGCCTCTCGGGTTTATGCTCCCTTAGACCAAACTCAAGGGCCTTACGGAAGAGCCTCCTCAATGGGTGGTTCATTCTTAAATTGCTCCTTTTGATCGTAAACTCCATACTCCTCAACCTCCTTACTCTATATTATAATTCTTTTATATCCAATGCGTAATAGCATGTTTCGTTTGTAAATATGGGATGAATATGTTAATCTTTAGATAGGAGGCTGTAGTGTCCAAGAGTATAGTAATATGGGTCCTGTTTGGCCTGATGATGATCCTGGCATTTAACCTGCTGAACCCTGCAAGGCCGGAGCAGGAGATAGTCTTTTCTGACTTTATCCAGTATCTCCAGGATGGGCAGATATCCGAGGTAACGATCAAACAGCCTGAGAATCAGATCACAGGCACACTGAAGAATGGCCTCAGGTTCAGGACATATGCACCTGACTATCCTGACCTTGTAAAGGAGCTCAGGGATAAGGGTGTGAGGATAGCTGCAAAGCCCGACCAGACCCCGTGGTATCTTAATGTGCTCTTTAATTTTGGTCCGATCCTCCTTCTCATCTTCCTCTGGATATTCTTCATGAGACAGATGCAGACAGGCGGTAACAGGGCGCTCTCATTTGGTAAGAGCAGGGCAAAGCTCATAACCGAGAGGGGTGTGAAGGTTACCTTTAACGATGTGGCAGGCATCGAGGAGGCAAAGGAGGAGGTAAGGGAGATAATAGACTTCCTGAAGGATCCACAGAAGTTCCAGAAGCTTGGAGGAAAGATCCCGAAGGGCGTCATACTTGTTGGGCCACCTGGCACAGGGAAGACCCTCCTTGCCAAGGCTATCGCTGGAGAGGCTGGGGTGCCGTTCTTCTCCATAAGTGGCTCGGACTTCGTTGAGATGTTTGTCGGTGTTGGTGCCTCAAGGGTGAGGGACCTGTTCGACCAGGCAAAGAAGAACGCACCGTGTATCATCTTCATTGATGAGATAGACGCCGTCGGCAGGCACAGGGGTGCAGGGCTTGGTGGAGGGCATGACGAGAGGGAACAGACGCTCAATCAGCTCCTTGTTGAACTCGACGGCTTTGATGCAAACGAGGGGATCATCGTGATCGCAGCCACCAACAGGCCTGATGTGCTTGATCCTGCACTCTTAAGACCTGGCAGGTTTGACAGGCAGGTTATTGTATCCACACCTGATGTAAGGGGAAGGCTTGAGATCATCAAGGTCCATGCCAAGAAGGTCCCGCTTGCAGATGATGTGAACCTGGAGGTGCTTGCAAGGGGGACACCTGGCTTCTCAGGTGCTGACCTTGCCAACCTCATTAACGAGGCCGCCCTCCTTGCAGCCCGTCAGGGTAAGACAAAGGTGGAGATGAAGGACTTCGAGGCTGCAAAGGATAAGGTGATGATGGGCAAGGAAAGAAGGAGCCTGATGCTCTCAGAGGAGGAGAAGAGGAACTCCGCACATCATGAGGCAGGCCATGCACTTGTTGCAAAGTTGACCCCTGGGACGGATCCCATCCACAAGGTGAGCATAATACCCCGTGGTATGGCTCTCGGGGTAACCCAGCAGTTACCTGTTGACGATAGATATACATACTCAAGGGACTACCTGATGAACACGCTCGCCGTGTTACTCGGCGGAAGGGCGGCCGAGGAGATAGCCCTTGGAAAGATGACGACCGGTGCGGGCAACGACCTTGAGAGGGCGACAGAGCTTGCAAGAAAGATGGTGTGTGAGTGGGGTATGAGCGAGAGGCTTGGCCCCCTGACATTTGGCAAGAGAGAGGAGCAGATATTCCTTGGCAAGGAGATAATGAAACACAAGGACTACTCAGAGAAGACGGCCCAGGAGATAGATGAAGAGGTCATGAGGATAGTCAGGGAACGATATGAGTATGCCAAGAGGCTCCTCACAGAGAATAAGGACATCCTTACCAGACTTGCAAACGCCCTCCTTGAGAGGGAGACACTCGATGCCTCTCAGATAGATGCAATAATAGAGGGCAGGGAACTGCCACCTGTTGAACCCCTGAGCACCGAGGAGGAAGAGGCCACAGCAACGCCTGAGACGGCAAAGGAGGTTCCTGCTGAGAAGGCAGGGCCAAAGAAGGACGTCGGACCCGCCCCAGAGCCAGCAGTATAAAACCCTCTAACAGAGGATTGTGGAAAGGGTTAGGTTGATAATGAGAAGGTGGGCTGTCTTGTCTCATGGCGGAGGGGGTAGGATTCGAACCCACGGTGGGCATAAACCCACAGCGGTTTTCAAGACCGCCGCCTTAAACCACTCGGCCACCCCTCCAGAGAGTCAGTTTTGAGCCTTGAGTTTTGAGTTTATTTTATCTATCCCCATATATGGCCTGAGCACCTCTGGTATTATAACAGAACCATCCTCCTGTTGAAAATTCTCAAGTATTGCCGCAACGGTCCTGCCCACTGCAAGGCCTGACCCATTGAGGGTGTGGACAAACTCTGTGCCCTTCTTCCCCTTCCGCTTGAACCTTATGCCTGCCCTCCTTGCCTGGAAGTCCTCAAAGTTTGAGCATGATGATATCTCCCTGTATCTCCCCTGTGCGGGAAACCATACCTCTATGTCGTATGTCTTTGCCGATGCAAAGCCCAGGTCACCTGTGCAGAGTGTGACAACTCGATAGGGCAGGTTGAGCCTCTTGAGGACCTCCTCTGCATCCACCGTCAGCGATTCAAGCTCATCATATGAGTCCTCCGGTCTTACAAACTTTACAAGCTCAACCTTGTTGAACTGATGCTGTCTTATCAATCCCCTTGTGTCCTTCCCGTATGAGCCTGCCTCCCTCCTGAAGCATGGTGTATAGGCTGTGTAGTATATTGGAAGGTCATCCTCATTGAGTATCTCATCCCTGTGGATGTTTGTTACAGGCACCTCGGCGGTCGGGATGAGCAAAAATCCCCTCTCACCCTCAACCTTGAAGAGGTCATCCTCGAACTTGGGCAGCTGGCCTGTGCCTGTCATGGAGTCCCTGTTCACAAGCAGGGGAGGGAAGACCTCTGTATAACCATGCTCTCTTGTATGCAGGTCAAGCATGAAATTTATCAATGCCCTCTCAAGCAGTGCCCCCTCTGCCTTATAAAGGACAAACCTTGCACCAGCGATCTTTCCTGCCCTTTCAAAATCGAGGATACCCAGGGACTCTCCCACGTCCCAGTGGTTCTTTGGCTCAAAGGTGAATTCAGGGATATCCCCCCATCTCCTCACTTCCACATTCTCACGCTCATCCTCTCCTATGGGTACAGATTCATGGGGGATGTTCGGGATCAGCAGAAGCTCCTTTTTTGCCGATTCCTCCAGCTCCCTCAGCTCTGCGTCCTTCTTGGTTATCCTTTCAGACACCATCCTTGCCTGATGCATGAGGTGTGAGGCATCCCTGCCCTCCTTCTTGAGCCTGCCGATCTCCTGAGAGAGCCTGTTCCTCTGCTGTTTCTCCTCCTCCACCACCCTGATGAGCTCCCTTCTCCTCTTCTCGATGGAGAGGAGCCCCTCGATCGTGTCAGCAGGGTAGCCCCTCTTCTTCAGGGCTTCAATGACCTTATCTGTGTGCTCCCTCACAAACCTTATATCAAGCATGCCTGACCTGCCTCAATCTTTAAACTCTAAAATTACCATACCTTCAGCCTTTATGTCACCCTCTATCCTGTATCTTAAGGGGATAAACTTCTCGATTACATGGAGATTTGTTGTGAGATGCCGGGTTATGCAGGAGGTGGTGAAGGAGGAATCCCTGTGCGCGAGGGCAAGATAGATAACGATCTGATCTGCAAGATGGGGGTCAAGACAGGCCGATGTATCCTCAAACCTCTTGAACTCCCTGACGGCCTCTGCACCGACCTCCTCTGCCCTCTTACCCCTCATTCCAAGGGATGAAAACCCTGCAATGGAGCCCTCATACTCTGCCTTTAAGAATACGAATGTCCCTTCACCCCCTGATGGCACATCGAGTATCTCGACCTCAGGACTCAGGGGCTGGATCTCCCTGATCAGCGAGTCTCTTTGCCTTAGGGCTATGCTTACAGGGAGTCTTCCGACGCAGGAGTATCCCTTTATGCGCCTCAACCTGCCCCTGTGGGTCAGGTCCGGTGCCTGTATCTCCCTTACGGGTGTCACCCTGAACCTGACATGGCCACCGCCCTTTGGATAGAAGCCATATCTATCGATATCTGCCTCTATATGGATGCCGAGTCTCCTCAACATCGGTATAAAGACCTCAGAGATGTAGTGATAGGGGGGACTGAATGGTACATGGGTGCCACCTGTAATGGATACAGTGGACTCACCCCCTGCAAAAAGCAGGGGTGGCAGGAGGGTCTGAAACACAAGGGTGCATGAGCCAGCAGTCTTTATGTCAAATGAATACTCACCAGGCCTTATCCCTTCAGGGATGAACATAAGTTCGGTTGAACCTGTCTCATTGCCTGTTACCCTTGCACCCGAGACCTCAGCAATGGCATTTACACATGTAAGATGCTGGGGCATGAGACCAGGCCTCCCCCGTCCCTTTCTTATATTGTAGAGCCTCAGTGGTGTGCCTGTTATGCAGCTCAGGCTCAGGGCGGTCCTCAGTATCTGTCCACCACCCTCCCCATAACTGCCATCGATCTCCAGCAATCCGGTCTTCATAACCATCATCCTGATTTTGTTATAATATCATGTCTTGGTAACGAGGTTCTTCCATAGATTCTCTCTTGTCCTCATTGTAGTCCTCCTTGGTTCTCAGGCCGATGCACTTGTGGCTGAATTGAGGCCATCGGAGATCATCCCAGGGGATGTCTTCCTCATAAGGGTTCTGGCCAGTGGAACGCCCTCAGGGGAATTTAAGGGCGGTAAGATCAGGTTCTTCATGAAGGGTGATGATGAATACATGGCCCTTGTCCCTGTCCCACTGGATACAGAGCCAGGTGATTACAGGATAACCATAAAGGATGGGCGTGAGGCCCGATGCCTTGATTTAAGGGTCAGACGGTATGAGTTTCCAACAGAGAGGCTGACCCTCCCTGAGGAGAAGGTGTTTCTCAGCCCTGAGAACCAGAAGAGGGTCGAGAGGGAGTATCTCATGCTTCAAGACCTATGGGATGATGTTACAGAGAGGATGTGGGATGGTGTCTTTATCCAGCCTGTTGATACCAGGCTGTCAGAGGCCTTCGGTATAAGGAGGATAATAAACAGCAAGAAGACGAGTATCCACAGGGGCATTGATTACAAGGGCACGATGGGTGAGCCGGTAAGGGCGATCAACTCCGGAAGGGTTGTCTTGGCGGATGAGCTATTTTATGGTGGCAAGACCGTGATAATAGACCATGGCACAGGGCTTTTCTCCATATACATGCATCTTTCGGGCTTTAATGTATCAAAGGGGCAGAACGTATCAAAGGGTCATATAATAGGATTCATAGGAGCCACAGGAAGGGCGACAGGCCCGCATCTCCATCTCAGTGTGAAGCTTGGTGGTATAAGCGTGAACCCCCTATCCCTTATGAATCTGGACCTATGAGCACTCTTACAAAGAAGATACTCTGGCTTACTGTCTTTGGTATCGCAATGGGCTACCTGGAGGCGGCAGTGGTCGTCTACCTCAGGGCGATCTATTATCCTGAGGGCTTCAGTTTCCCTCTGAAGGCCATGAAGGACTACAAGATCATCGTTGAGCTCGTTAGAGAGCTCTCCACCATCCTGATGCTCCTGGCGGTTGCCATGCTTGCAGGCAGGAAGGGATGGGAGAGGTTTGCCCATTTCGTCTTCATCTTCGGCGTCTGGGACATCGTTTATTATATAGCATTGAAGTTGACCCTTGACTGGCCCTCAACCATATTCGACTGGGATATACTCTTCCTCATACCCCTTCCATGGATAGGCCCTGTGATAGCGCCTGTCCTGATATCCATCCTCTTCATCATCTCGGGTATATGTATCTCCTGGCTTATTAACAGGGGGTACGAATTCAAGACCACAGGACTGTCATACATACTGGTGCTCGTCGGTGTAGCCCTCATACTATATTCATTTATGCATGATACAGGTGCCACACTTCACCAGCAGCCTCCAAGACCCTATCGTTATGGACTCTTCATACCAGGATTCATATTACTGATAGGGGCCTTTGTCCATTCTGTTAAGAGGACCATGGCCAGGGAATAGCCCATGCACAGATACCAGATATTGATCCTTGCGGCCTATGTGCTTGTGACAGGGTTTGATTACTGGTTGACCTGGATAAACCTCAGGCACCTGAAGAAACAGGGCTTGTGCATCCCTGCTGAGTTTGAGGGCGAGATAGATGAGGGTCTCCTAAGGAAGACCATAGAATACACGATTGACAACACCAGATTGGGCCTTATATCCTCAGCCTTTGATAATATCATCCTGCTCGTCTTCTTTTTTGGTGGACTGCTCAATATTTATAACAGGTGGATTGCCTCCCTGAACCTCCCCTTCATACTGACAGGTATTGTATTCTTCATGATACTCTTTTATGCCGAATCCCTCCTCTCCATCCCCTTCTCTCTCTATAAGACCTTCAGGATCGAAAGGGGGTACGGATTCAGCACAATGACCCTGAGGTTATGGACGAGCGACTTCGTAAAGTCGATCCTGATCTCTACGGTCCTGCTCTGCATACTCATCTCGGCAGGACTCCTGATCATCCAGAAGAGCCCCAGGCTCTGGTGGCTCTGGTTGTGGTGCTTCTTCCTCGTCTTCGGGATATTCATCATGTATATCTCACCATACATAATAGAACCGCTGTTCCATAAATTTACCCCTCTTGGGGATGAATATCTTGAGGGCAGGATCCGAGCCCTGATGCAGAAGGCAGGTATAGAGGTGAGCAGGGTCTTTAAGATGGACGCCTCACGAAGGACAAGGCATACAAATGCCTACTTCACTGGCATAGGAAGGGTGAAGAGGATCGTGCTCTTTGATACCCTCTTAAACAGGATGAACCATGATGAGATACTCTCTGTGCTTGCCCATGAGGCAGGGCACTGGAAGAGAAGGCATCTGCTGAAACAGATATTCATGGTTGAAGTCCTTGCACTGATCGGCCTTTATGCCTCCTATCATATCCTCAAAAGCGACATACTCCTTGACATATTCCGTATAGAGGAGAGGACATTCTTTGCAAAGGTTGTGATACTGGGCCTTATAGGCTCGATAGTCTCCTTTCCACTCACGCCTGTCTTTAACATGATATCAAGGAGACATGAGGACGAGGCAGATGGCTTCTCCTTTAAGCTTACAGGAGACAGGCAGGGCATGATAAGCGCACTCAAAAAACTCTCAAAGGACAACCTCTCAAACCTCCATCCCCATCCAGTTTACGCCTTCTTCCACTACTCCCACCCACCCGTGATCGAAAGGATCAGGAGGATCAAATCCTTTACATAACAGCTTCTTTAGAAAGGATAGGTAAGAAATTAGACCACTTAAAACTTTGCTATGAGGAACCAATATGATCGTATAACTATGAAATAAAAATAATTTTGTTAGGCAGTTTAATAGGTAGTGTAACATTAATTGTGTCTGGAGGATAAAAGAGGGTATCAGAGATAGTGTAAATTGGTAAAATACCTCCCGTACCAAAGAAACTNAAGGAATCACTAATAAGGGTACGGGAGGTAGTAAATGAAAGATACTAAAGAAATTTTACCATTTTTTAGAGAGATTGTGAAAAAGGTTTTAGAAGAGATGA
>MTOQ01000061.1 GCA_002011735.1 Nitrospirae bacterium JdFR-81
TAGAGGCTTCTTCTTTATCCCTAGGGACGAAGGGTCTGATATTCCTCCTCTTCCATGGTTTATTATTCGCAGGGTGGATACTATGTCCTAACCGGAAAGAGAGGCTTCTTTGATTTCTCTTCCTGATGCTGGTATACTTTTCTTAGGGCATCTTAAAGAGCTCACCATCTCAGGATGAAGAAGGGCAGGGGGAAATATGGAGATAGGGTTTGTCGGGCTGGGCAGGATGGGTATGAATATGGTCCAGCGCCTCCTGAAAGGGGGACACTCGGTGGTTGCATATGCCCTGTCTGTCTCGTCCATAAAAAAGGCGGTTAGAAAGGGTGCAAGGGGTGCATATTCGCTTGAGGAGCTGGCCAAGAGTTTGAATCGTCCACGCACCATCTGGATCATGGTCCCTGCTGGCGGTCCAACCCAGGATGTCATAGATGGTCTCCTGCCTTTTCTTGACAGGGGCGATATCCTCATAGATGGAGGGAACTCATATTATAAGGACTCAATGGGCAGGGCAGAGAGGCTCAGGGAGAAGGGTATCTCCTTTCTTGATGTGGGCACCAGTGGTGGCATATGGGGACTCAAGATAGGCTATTGCCTCATGATAGGAGGAGACAGAAGGATCTTCAAGAAGTGCGAGCCCGTGTTCAAGACCCTTGCACCTGAGGGTGGTTATGCCCATGTTGGACCAAATGGTGCGGGACATTTTGTGAAGATGGTCCATAATGGGATTGAATATGCACTCCTTCAGGGCTATGCAGAAGGCTTTGAGATCATGCATGCAAAGAAGGAGTTTGATCTTGACCTCAGGAAGATCGCCAGCCTTTGGAATCACGGGAGTGTGATTAGATCGTGGTTGCTTGAACTTGCCGAGTATGCCTTCAGGAAAGAACCCGACCTTGCGTCAATAAAGGGATATGTGGAGGACTCTGGAGAGGGAAGGTGGACCGTGATAGAGGCGATGGAGGAGGATGTGCCTGCTCCGGTGATCACCCTCTCCCTCCTTCAGCGCTTCCGTTCCAGACAGGATGATTCATTCAGTGCAAAGGTCATAGCAGCCCTAAGGAATGAGTTTGGTGGTCATGTGGTGAAGAGGATAAAGTAGATTTATAAAGGGATGACACAGTGGAGAGGATCACAGATATAAACCTGCTCAAGGAGAAGGCGAGACAGTTCAGGCGTGAGATCCTTGAGATGATAACCGAGGCAGGCTCAGGCCATCCTGGGGGCTCACTCTCCAGTATAGATATCATCACCACCCTCTATCTGTACAAGATGAGGCACAGACCTGAGATGCCACACTGGCCTGAAAGGGACAGGTTCATACTCTCAAAGGGCCATGCCTGTCCTGCTGTCTATGTGGTGCTTGCAAACTGTGGTTATTTCCCCAGGGAGGAGCTGAAGGATTTCAGGAGGCTCGGTGCAAGGCTCCAGGGGCATGTCTATACAGGCGTCCCAGGTGTTGAACATTCCACAGGCTCATTGGGGCATGGGCTGTCTGTTGCAAACGGGATGGCCCTTGGTGCAAGGATAAGGGGCGTAGCCTTTAATGTATACTGCCTGCTTGGTGATGGTGAGATACAGGAAGGCTCTGTCTGGGAGGCTGCTATGACAGCAGGCCACCATAAACTGGAGAGGGTGTGTGCCATACTCGATTATAACAAGGTCCAGGAGAATGGGCCGGTCAACGAGATAAAGAATGAGGAGCCGTTACTTGAGAAGTGGCGTGATTTCGGGTGGCACACGATAGAGATCGACGGACACGACTTTAAGGAGATAATGGAGGCCCTTGATGAGTTTGACCGTGTAAAAGACAGGCCCACATTCATAAAGGCGAACACGGTGAAGGGTAAGGGTGTATCATTCATGGAGGGCCAGGCAAAGTGGCACGGGAAGGCGCCTTCAAGGGAACAGCTTGAGGAGGCGCTTAAGGAACTGGGGTTCTAATGGATAAAAAGGCAACAAGGGATGCATTTGGCGAGGCGCTGCTTGAGCTTGGAAGGGAGAACAGGGATATTGTTGTCCTCTCAGGGGACCTTGAGGACTCGACAAGGGCGGAGTATTTCAAGAAGGAGTTTCCTGAAAGGTTCTTTAATCTTGGCATAGCAGAACAGGATATCCTTGGCACCGCTGCCGGTATGAGCACAGATGGGCTCATACCCTTTGCCTGTTCATTTGCCGTCTTCCTCACAAACCGCGCCTATGACATCCTGAGGATATCCATCTGCTATAACAACAGGAATGTGAAGCTGATCGGTTCCCACGGTGGCCTCACCGTTGGGCCTGACGGTGCAACAGCACAGTGTCTTGAGGACTTCGCTATCCTCCGGGTACTCCCGAACATAAAGGTCATATGTCCTGTTGATGCGATCGAGACGAAGAAGGCGACAAGGGCCATTGTGGAGGTCGATGGGCCTGTATACATGAGGCTTTCAAGGCCCCCATTCCCTGTCATAACAAAGGAGACGGACGAATTCGTTATAGGCAGGGCAAACATCATGAGGGAGGGCAGGGACGCCACAGTGATCGCATGCGGTCTGATGGTGTATGAGGCACTGATGGCTGCAGATGCACTCTCAAAGGAGGGGATAGAGGTGAGGGTGATAAACATGCATACCATAAAGCCTGTTGATGAGGGCGCGATTATAGCTGCTGCACGTGAGACCGGCGCTATCGTTACTGCCGAGGAACATCAGATCAATGGCGGTCTCGGCAGCGCGGTTGCAGAGGTGCTTGTGAGGAGGATACCCGTGCCTGTAGAGATGATAGCGGTGAATGACACATTCGGGGAGTCGGGAGAGCCTGAAGAGCTTCTCTCAAAGTATGGACTGAAGGATGTGGATATAATGAATGCAATAAAGAGGGTAATAGAAAGAAAGAGAGGAGGTAAATAATGGCAGAAAAGAAGCTTCAGAGGCTTGCTGAATTTGGACAGAGTATATGGCTTGATAACATAAGCAGGGCAATGATCCAGGATGGAAGGTTGAAGGCCCTTATAGAGGATGGGCTCAAGGGCATGACCTCAAACCCCACCATATTCGATAAGTCCATAAGCGGCGGGAGGGAGTATGACCCACTGATAAAGGAGCTCCACAATCAGGGCAGGACAACATTCGAGATATATGATGAACTCACGGTCAGGGATGTCCAGGATGCAGCAGATATGTTCATGACCGTCTATGAGGAGACAGGGGGGCTTGATGGGTATGTTAGCCTTGAGATAAATCCAGAGCTCGCCATGGACACAGAGGAGACCATCAAAGAGGGCAGGAGGCTGCACAAAAAGGTCAATCGCCCAAATGTGATGTTCAAGGTCCCTTCAACCGATGCAGGCTTTGAGGCGATAAGCACACTCCTTTCAGAAGGGATAAATATAAATGTCACCCTTATATTCTCCGTAGAACAATACATAAAGACCGTGAATGCCTATCTTGAAGGGATGAAGAGGTTGATAGGCAACGGTGGTGACCCTGCAAGGGTGAGGTCTGTCGCGAGTGTCTTCGTGAGCAGGATTGATACAGCTGTAGATAAGATGATAGATGATAAGGTTGAGTCAATGGGTGGACCCGATGCCGAGAGGCTCAGGTCACTCAGGGGCAGGGCGGGTGTTGCCAACTCAATGGTGATATACGGCAGATACAGGGAGATATTCTCAGGCCAGGAGTTCGCAGAGCTTGGTGCCAGGGGTGTGAATGTCCAGAGGGTGTTATGGGGTTCGACAGGGACAAAGGATCCCGCATACAGTGATATCAAATATGTGACAGAGCTTATGGGTAAAGGCACGATCAACACACTGCCTGACCATACCCTTTACGCCTTTATTGATCACGGGACAATAAGCGAGGCCCTCCCTGGTGACATAGAGGGGGCCAGGGTGATACTGGATACACTCAGGGGATTCGGTATTGACATAGATGAGGTGTGCTCGAGACTCCTTGATGATGGTGTCAGGGCCTTTCAAGAATCCTTCCGTTCCCTTCTAAAGACCATAGATGAGAAGAAGAAGGCATATACAGCTGCCTGAGGGTTCAGCCCCTTTCTGTGATACAGAGGAAGAGAGATTCGACATCGAGCCGTTCACCATGGTTATATTCGGGGGCACAGGTGACCTCAGCAGGAGGAAGCTCATCCCCACCCTCTACCACATCTTCAAAGAGGGGATCATGCCTGGGGACTTCTCCATTATTGGTTTTGCCTCAAGCAGGATGTCTGACGAGGGGTTCAGGGACTGGTTGAAGGGCTTTATCATGCAGTATGCAGGGGATGAGTTTGAAGAGGGTGTATGGCAGGACTTCAGCACCCATATATTTTATATAGATGGCGATCTCAAGGAGGGGGGGAGTTACAGGAGGCTTATAGAGAGACTCGATGGGATCGCAGGGGCAGGAAGGCCTGTCAGCCTAATCCACTATATGGCGGTGCCACCACGGTTGTTTGAGCCAATCATCAAGAACCTCTCGGGATGGGGCCTGTGCAAGGGGAGGTATGACACAAGGATAATCGTTGAGAAGCCCTTTGGCAGGGACAGGGACTCTGCCATTGAATTGAACAATCTCATGCTCAGTGCCTTTGATGAGGAGCAGATATACCGTATTGACCACTATCTTGGGAAGGAGACCGTCCAGAATATCATCTTCTTCAGGTTTGCAAACAGCATATTCGAGCCACTCTGGAACAGGAAGTATATTGACCATGTCCAGATCACCGTCTCAGAGACCATCGGGATAGGGACAAGAGGAAGGTTCTATGAGGAGATCGGTGTAATAAGGGATATAGTGCAGAACCATATGCTACAGCTCCTTGCACTCGTTGCCATGGAGCCACCTGCGGGATTTGATGCAGACCTCATAAGGGATGAGAAGGTTAAGGTCTTTCGTGCCATAAGGCCGATGGATGAGGGATATATAAAGGGCTCTACGGTGATAGGACAGTATGGGCCTGGAGAGGTCAATGGAGAGAGGGTCAGGGGCTACAGGGAGGAGGATGGTGTCTCCCCCGATTCCACCACACCAACATTCTTTGCAGGAAAGTTCTTTGTTGACAACTGGAGGTGGGCAGATGTCCCTTTCTATCTCAGGACAGGCAAGAGGCTTGCAAGGCGTGTCACAGAGATAAGCATCCATTTCAAGCAGCCACCCCTGAGGCTCTTCAGCTCATCATGCGAGTTTATAGAACCGAACATGCTGGTGCTGGGTATTCAGCCTGACGAGGAGATATCGCTCCGCTTCGGTGTCAAGTATCCAAGCAGTCTGAGTCAGATATACCCCGTTACGATGGACTTCAACTATAAGAGGACCTTCAAGAGGGGGATACACCCCCCGTATGAGAGGCTGTTGATAGACTGCATGAGGGGTGATCAGACGCTATTTGCACGGCAGGATGGGGTCGAGGCGATGTGGTCGGTGGTTGATCCCATAATAAAGGCATGGGAGGGGATCGGCATGAATGACCTCCCGCTTTACCCGGCAGGCACATGGGGGCCACCTGAGGCAGAGGCGTTGATCACGAATGATGGCCGGCAGTGGAGGAGGTTGTAGATCTGATCTATAGGGACTTGAGGTGAGGTAGGGTTGCCAAAGAAGTACATGTATCTCTATGGAAAGAACTCCGTTTATGAACGGCTCAAGGCAAGGCCTGACAGTATCAGGAAGATATTCATTCAGGAGGGTTTTAACGCACCCCATATCATGAACCTCATCGAAGAAAGGGGTATTCCCTATACCACAGTAAACGAAAGATATCTGAACAGGCTCATCCATGCAGACAGGCTCCAGGGGATCGTTGCAAAGGTGGATATCTACAGATATACACCCCTTAAAGATCTGATCGATGGCAGGCGCTCTCTGCTGTTTCTTGATGGTATAAACGACCCCCATAATCTCGGTTCCATCATGAGGATAGCCGCATGTTTCGGTGATTTCGGGATCGTCATCCCGGAGTACGGTTCCTGCAAGGTGAATGAGACCGTTATGCATGTGGCCTCTGGTGGCGAGAACTCGGTCCCTGTGTCCGTGGTGACCAATCTTTCAAAGGCCCTGAGACAGGCAAAGGATGCAGGTTACTGGGTCGTGGGCACGGTTGTGGAAGGAGGAGAGGACATAACAGGGGTCTCCCTGCCATTCCCGTTGTGTCTCGTCCTTGGCTCTGAAGGCAGGGGCCTCCGTTATGGTATACTAAAACTGCTCGACCTTAAGGTCACAATCCCTATGCATGGTGCGGGCCTCTCATTCAATGTTGCCATGGCATGTGCAATCCTCTGCTATGAGATCATGAGGCAGAGGAAACAATCAGAGGGGAGGAGTGTATGAAAAAGATCATCATAGTTGCGGATCTTGGGCATTTCAAGGTGTATGAGGTATCAAGGAATCCGATGGAGAGTCCAAGGATCGAATTGAAGAGGAGCTATGACATAGTCGATGCACACGGCAGGTTCGGTGATAAGCTGAGTGATGAGGCAGGACGATTCGGAATGAACGGAGGCAAGAAGGGGATAAAGGGCTATGGAGAGCCACACAATATCGAGATAGAGAACAGGAAGAGATTGATAAAACAGATTGCCAGTGATATAAACAACCTCATCAATAACACAAAGGCATCCAGATGGTGTCTTGCAGCGGCAAAGGGGATAAACAAACAGATCCTTGAGAACCTTGACCCCTCTGTGCTTAAGAGGCTCCAGAAGAATGTGGTGGCAGACCTTACAAAGAAACACAAGACAGAGATACTTGAATACTTTGAATGAGGGGCATCCATGAGGGTATTGATACAGAGGGTGGATAGTGCGTCTGTAAAGGTGGATGGCAGAGAGGTATCAAGGATCGGCAGGGGTCTGCTGTTGTTTGTTGGCCTCGGCAGGGAGGATGGATCCACTGATATTGAGTATATGGCAAGGAAGGTATCGAACATCAGGATATTCCCTGATGAGGATGACAGGCTGAATCTAAGTGTGATGGATATAAATGGTCAGATACTCAGTGTCTCGCAGTTTACCCTCTATGCGAATACAAGAAAGGGGAATCGTCCCAGTTTCGACCTCTCAGCAGAACCTGACAGGGCAAGGAGGCTGTGGCAGGAGTTTAATGAACTGTTGAGGAGGAACGGCATTGACGTGAGAGAAGGTGTATTCGGTGCACGCATGGAGGTAGAGCTGATAAACAACGGCCCTGTAACCATATGGCTTGACTCAAGGGCATGACCCGTTTATCTACGTGCCCATCTGTTCACATCATCCCTCATGACCATCCTCCTCTTTGACAACCTCTTTTTATTAGGCCTTATATGGATCTGCTCCCCCCTGGTTTTCCCCTTGATGGTATGGAATCCCTCCCTTGAAGGCCTCTTCCTCCTCTCCTTTAATACGGTCTTTCTACCTGCCTCATCCCTTGTATCCCTGATAACAGGGGCCTGTATATGACGCCTGGCATGCTGCCTTTCCCTTTTAATCCTGATCCCCCTGTCTACGCCACGCCCCTTCTGTGGCACCTTATATATCCGCCTCTCAGTCCTATAGGCCCTGTGTGTCCTCTCCTTGGCCAGCCTGATCCTGTCCCTGTGTTTAACAGTCCTCTGCGTTGTAATAATCCCCTCTGCCTCGTGCCTCTTGACATCGTAATCCCTGGTGGTCTTTATGAGGGTTCTCCTGTTCTCCACCCTCACGGGCAGAAGCGATACCCTCTTTGAGACCATGTATGTCCTCTGGGGCCTTATCCTTACAAATGGATTAACATCCGTCCTGATGATGTACCTGCCCCTGTTGAATGAATCTCGATTGACCACGGTGACGGCATTACTCACATATACATTCCTATACACATTCCTGATCACCGTCTTATGGATATCGATGTGGATTATATTCACGCTCCGAGGCCCGTAATAACCATATCCATAGTATATGTCCTCAGGCGCAAGGGGAACCCATGCGACATAATCAGGCGTCCATATCCAGCCGACAAACCCAGGCCCCCAGTAGACCGCTGTGCCTGAAGGTGGCACCCAGAACCACCCTATAGAGATAGAGAATGCCCACCTGCCGTAATGATATGGTACCCATCCCCATGGTTCATCAGGGATCCATACATAGGTATCACCTATCCATACCCACCTTCCATATCTATAGGGTGCCCATCCAGGCCTTATATATACAGTTGGCACCCATACATAACCGTATCTGACTGTATACACCCACTTCCCGTTTGTATCGAATTCATATGCATAGACCCCCAATTCATCAGGCAGATATCTGTAGCTATAGCACCTGCACTCAAGCCCTCTATCCCTCTGCCTGTTCCATCTCTCCCATTCATCAGGCGGTCCAAGCGAAGAGACATCCGCATACAGGTCCTCATCTATACTGAAGGTCTGACCTGCATGTATACTGCTCATATCACCCCTTACATCAGCATAAACCATTCCTTTAAACACAGACACCTCCGCATATCTACGATTCCGGAAGTCTATGCTGAACTTTGAGGGGACCTCTGTCCTCAGTGTGGTCAGATACGGTATCCCTATCTTGACGGTCCTGTCCCTCCTCCCTTTGAAATTCACATAGGCCTGTCCTCCCTTCAGATCAAACCACATGATACCATCACTGATCATTATTATCCTGAGTGTCGAATCCTCATCAAGCCTGAGGAACGAGCCGTCATCCATCTGGATCTCAACCCTTCCCGACTCTCCAACCCACAGGGTATCATCTTCTCGTAATGGTAGATTCAGGAGTGCTGGTGACCACTCACCGGTCACACCATCCCTCACCTGGACATCGCCCCTGATAAGGCTTATCCTCAAGGAGCCAAGCTGGGACGAATGAGAAAAGGAAGGGACGAAAAATAGCACTGCTATAATTATAAATAGACTGAGCCTTCGCATTCTCTGCCTCCTTTCCCCTGACACTGTCAGGGAGTGGTTTAACCTCTTCCTGTCCCTATTAGATCACTTTTTTATGAAGAAGTGATGAAAGAAGTGTGAAGATTTCTTCAAATTCCTGGGTGGGCTGGACAATAGGCAAAAAAATATCCCCTGCACCGACGGTGCAGGGGATATCAGAGTCGGTTACTCCTTCACTACGTTGACTGCCTTGCGACCTTTTGGACTATCTTCGATATCAAAGGTGACGGAATCGCCCTCAGCAAGGGTCTTATATCCATTACCCTGGATAGAAGAATAATGAACAAACACATCGGAGCCGTCTTCTGTCGAGATAAAGCCGTAACCCTTTGACTCGTTGAACCATTTCACTATTCCCTTGGCCATCCTTACCTCCTTCTTTAATACTAAAGTCTCAGGGATTACAGCTTTTCTCAGAAAGACTGCACTCCCGAAACTTCGTCTACATAATGACATCTTTCACCAAAAAAGTCAACAACGTGTATAAGTCGGGTAATGTCAATAGTTTTGTGTAAATTCTTTTAAGGGTTTTCTCCTCCATTGATCATTTAAGTGACTTATTACTGCATATACTATCCTTTCTATACTCTG
>MTOQ01000072.1 GCA_002011735.1 Nitrospirae bacterium JdFR-81
GAATCAGTCTTATTGACTTGCTTTCTTGTAGACACTACAATATTTCCAAGGCGAGAGAACCTGACTTACAACACTCTCTATTTTAAGCGGACAGTAGTGTACTCATTTAAAGAAAATCCATTAATGCTTCTTTTAGCTATCTCAATGTTAATCGCCTCGTGAGTCTTTTTCTTTAATGCTAAAATATGAGAAGGATACATAGAGGATAATGTCAAAATAATAAATATAAATACAATTTGCAACTTACTCTTCATTCTCCAACTCCTCTATCACTGAATATCCTGGCAAGCCTAAGTATTCATACTCTTTGTTTAAGAGTCTTATAAATTCTATTTGTTTCTTAAGCGCCTCTTTTCCATCATAGATAAGCCCTATGCTTACCGCCCTTCTCCTATCCTCCTTTCTTGTCAACTTCGGTAGTTCTATAATCTCACTAATGGCCTTGTGATACCACTTGCCATGTCCTTTTGCCCTCTCCCTGCATACTTCTATCTCATAAGGACGTGGCCATGGGCAATACCCTGGTTTAAAAACTATAAACTGAGGCTTCCGAGTAATAGGCCTACACGTCATTATCGAAAAAACTACATCAAGATCCCCCATCAACCCTGTGCCACTCCCACTGCCTATCGGCCCCTCTATCTCCCACCTGCCCCCCTCATCTGTCAAGGTCTCCTTCACGTCCTTGAGCCGGCTGGAAGGCCCTGCTATCGTCGCCATCTCCTCCATCCAGTACGCCACAACCACAGCACCCTCTATCGGCTCCTTTGTATCAGCATCTATCACCCTCCCTCTGTACGTCCTGTCTACCTCAAAATATATAAATCTCCCTCCCATGAATAGAATAAATGCTATGGCTGTTAATAGTACCTTTTTTTTCATCTAAACCTGAAACCCAACATCAGAAGAAGTATATCCTCCATATCCCATCAAGACCTTTTATGAATTTTATGTGAAAACGATACTCTGTCCCATCAATTATTGCGCCCACCTCATATATTGCAAGGTCCTCCTTAACCTTTATCATCGTGATGTCTCCCATATCCTGGGCTATCGTGGGAAGTATGCTTTGCATCAGTTCAAAGTTGTATTGATACATATCTTTTGAGGCAATGCTTATCTCTGCCAACGCCCCCTCTATATCCTGATCCATCATCGCCTGCCTCATCCTCTCCCACTTCGTCCTCAGCAGGGCATCAAGCTCTACCTCATTGAGTACCACTATCGCTATTGTGTCTGTATATGTGTTTCCCTGGCTATCTCTTACCCTCAGCGTTGGTAAATAAACACCCTCTGTATCATATGTGTGGCTTATATCTTCAAAGCCCGTTCCACTGTAATCTATCACCCCATCTCCTTCAAAATCTATCTCATAGCTTGTTACTGTATTGGATATAAAGGTCCTTGCTGAGAAGTAAGTCGTAAGTGGTGCTATCCCTGAATGAATGTTTGCTTCAAGCCTTGCATATGGTGCGGTCGTGTCTGCTGTGATGGTTATCGATGTCTCTGCTACATTGCCCCCTGTGTCTGTCGCTATAACAGTGATCACATTCTCCCCCTCCTCAAGGGGCACATGATTGGCATAAAATTCATTCCCATAAACATCTGCCACTACCCCATTCACCACAACCCCTGTCTCATTGCCAGTGGTGTTCGTCACCCCACCCCTAACCATTGTATCAGACCTGTTTATTGTATCACCTTCCTGTGGCGAAAGTATCTCTATGGTAATAGGTGGGGTCGTAAAGGTTTTATCTTTACCCTTCTTTTGACCTGCTATATTTTCTGCAAAGATATTGTAATGATACTTTGTGCCAGGTGTAAGTCCGGTGATACGAGCCGATACATATACATCTTCTGTGCCACTACCTATGAATTGCACCGGTGTTTCATTACCATATGATTTCTTTTTACCCCACTTAAAATAGACAAATGTCTCTGATCCATTGGGATTTACAATGGCATTCAGTGTTACTGATGTACCATTCAGGTCTGTCACGGGCTCTGTCGATACGGTGGGTACGATCGCAGAGGGCGTAGTTGCACTTGCTTCATTACTATAAGCTGATTCACCAACACCATTATATGCTTTCACTCTGTAATAATAGGTCGTCTCAGGAGTAAGTCCTGTATCTGAATAAGTGGTAACATCAGCACCGACTATAGCTATAACGGCATAGCCCTCTTCCCCTGTTTTCCTCTCTATATAAAATCCCTCTTCATTGCTTGCATTATCCGTCCAAGAGAGATCTATTTGAGTTGATGACACGACCGTGGCTACGAGATCAGAGGGAGCCAAGGGAATGGGACTAGGTATGACAGTAAGTGTTGCAGACACTGTAATCTCAGGATTTACTGGGTCATTAGATGTAATAAGAATGTCTGTTGTATAATTGCCAGGAAATAGACCTACCGCACTGTATGTAAGTCCTATGTTAACAAAGTCTTGAAAGGCAACAGTACCTGAGGTGATATCTGGTGCAAGCCATGATACACCCGTGTCTATCGTGAATGTGAGATCAGCCTCTCCTGTGTTGTTAATGGTGAGAATCTCTGTGGTCGTCTTTCCTTGTTCAAGGGCTACATCAGGCATTACCGAAGGCTCAACACCTATCACTGGTGGACTTCCTAGAAAAACCTCTACCACATTGGATAGACCAGAGGATAGACCCATATTATCAATCACCTTCATCCCTATCCAATAGCGTGTTTGAGGATCAAGTCCTGTGATCTGAAAGGTCTCTTGAGTATAAGGTTCAGCAGGCTCAGGTTCACCAATTACCTGTGTAGCTGTATTCCATGTGGATTCATTCAGTGGTGATGTACTGTAGCGAATGTCATACACCTTGGCCCTTCCCGTGTATCCATCATCACCCACTGCCGTCCACTGGAGCGTTACCGTTGTACTTCCATACTCTGTAACTATCAGGTCATTTACCGTTGCTGGTGGTTTGGTGTCTGGCAACACGGTCAGAGTTACCGGCACAACAACAGAAGGATGTTCAGGATCATTGGATTGGATAACTATATCTACCCCATAATCACCTTCTATCTGATCAGCTGCATTTAATATAACAGTTAGTTCAACAGATGAAGATGGTTGTATCTTCCCATTGAACAAACCATTCAATTGTATCCATGGGGGTATTAAGTGCATTAAAGCCTTATACAAGTTTAGTCTTCCTCCTGTAACAGTTAAGCCTTCAAGTGATGGTAATGAGTCAACACCCTCCATGATCAACTCCTTAATTTCCAAAGCAGTAAGCTCTGGATTATATCCCTTCAAAATTGCCGCTACCCCTGATACATGAGGTGTTGCCATAGATGTGCCACTGTATGAGGCATAGGCATTGTCAGGGACGGTGCTCAATATACTCACACCAGGCGCACCAAGGTCAACAGTCTCAAGCCCATAGTTGGAAAACCACGCGAGTTGGTCATTGGAATCAGTAGCAGCAACAGACACAATATTTGGAACATCATAACTTGAGGGATAAAATGGATATATATCGTTATCTAAAGAATCATTTCCTGCTGCTGCGATAAAGAGGACATCATTATTATTCGCATAACTAATAGCGTCTTTAAGAGCCTGTGAATATTTTGCACCTCCCCAACTATTGCTCAGTATATGGGCGCCATTATCCACTGCATAAAGTATGGCACTTACTGCATCATCTGTATAGCCCCATCCATCGTCATTCAAAAACTTTACAGCCATTATACTGACATTGTGGTTCACACCGGTCACCCCTATCCCGTTATTACCAATCGCACCTATAGTGCCCGCACAATGAGTGCCATGGGAATGGCCATCCATGGGGTCAGGATCATCATAGGCGAAATCATAACCGTAAATATCATCAATATAGCCATTACCATCATCATCAATACCATTCCCTATAACTTCGTCCTGGTTTATCCACATATTTGCTGCCAGATCTGCATGAGTATAGTCAACGCCCGTGTCAATCACTGCCACTATCACCTCGGAAGTTCCTCTGAAGAGATTCCATGCTTCTGGTGCATCTATATCCGCATCAAGGATTCCACCTGTCTGGCCTGTATTGTGCAGACCCCACAGTTCACTAAACAGTGGATCATCAGGTACCATGATAGCCCTATAAACATAATTCGGTTCCGCATATAAGACATTGGGATTCTTATTGAGCACCTTTATTATCCTGAACAATTTCGCCTTGTCTGTGACAGGGACCTTCCATACTTCCATATCAAGCCTATTAATACGACGCTTTATGGTTGCATTAATATTCTCTCTAATACTTTTTGGAATATCCGTCCTTGCAATGCCAGGGGCAAACTTAACTATAATTTCACCTTCAGAAAACTCCATATTTTCAGAAATCTTTATAGATAAAGTTTCAACCTGTCCTGAAGATATCTCATGAGTTGCAGGTACAATATTATATGCATACGCCATCTGTAAGGCCTGAGGAGATATTATATTTGTAAAGTAAATCTTATAACTGAGTGTATCTCCTCCGTTATTCGAGAGTGTAAGTACATGTGTAGAAGTTTCACCCTCCGTTAGTGTATCGGAAATGGATGAAGGGTTTATTTCGAGAGCAGGTGGTGAGAGTGTTTTGATTGAGACCACATTGGAAAGACCTGAGCTATTTCCTGCTTTATCCATTACCTTTATAGCGAAATAATACGTTATCTCAGGAGTGAGGCCTTCTATATTAAAACTTTCTGTGGTGCCAGGTGGAGCAGGTGGTGGCTCGCCATTCACCTGTATAGCATCACCCCATGTGGATTCATCCAGTGGGAATGTACCGTAGCGAATGTCATAAGATGCTGCACTGAAACCTGTGGAACCATCATCTCCCACTGCTGTCCAGATGAGGTTCACCGAGTCAAAATGAACATCTGTTAACGTAAGATCATTCACTGCATCCGGCGGTGTTGTATCAATAACTATATAAGGGCCTTTAAGATTAACAATTGCTCCTGATCCTGCTTCAGTAGCTGTGATTGTAAAGAAATATTCTCCATCTGATTGTAATACCCCATGTTCGTCCATTCCATCCCATGTAACAGATATCGAGGTGCCTGTGCCATTGAAGCTTCTGATAAAGGAGCCATCATATCTCCTGATATCGATTATCCAATCAGAATCTGAGGAAATTTCAGCGGTTATCGTGGTTGTGTCCTTAATCCCATCCATGTTAGGAGAGAATCGTGGGTTGGAAACCAAAAGATTATTAATGGAAAGACTTTCTTTAACTCTGACACCTGCTATTGCGGTGGTGGTATTCCCAGCATAATCATTAACAGTGAGTTTGATTGTATAATATGGATGTGGTGGATCTGGTATATTCCACGTTGCAAGTGTATCATTCTCCACTGGGAATGCAGAACTGGATATTAAATACCACTGGGATGGCGCTGTGCCTAATCCATATTCTATTTTGTATCTCTTAAAATCAACATCTTTTGCTGTGCCTGTGATGTTGAGTTGACTGGTGCCAATTAACTGTCCATTAACAGGGAATGTGATCTCTGCAATAGGTAACCCCTTACCCACATCTACATCCCCGATCAAGGGTGCGGCTACAGAGCCATCGTTCAAGCTTGTTGCAGTAAGCTGATAGATATAGGTTCCATCAGGGACAGTATTGCCGCCTTCATCCCTTCCATCCCATGACACCATGCCCTCATTGCCAGAACCATTGAAGGTTCTCACAATTGTTCCCCCTGGATCTTTTATCTCGAACACCCAGTCCGCTTCTTCAGAAAAGCTAAAGATATAATTTGCGGTGTTATTCATGGGGCTGAATTCTTCAACAGAGGCTGAGAGTGTCAAAATATAAAATGGATAGGTATGAGGACCACCAAGCCATGGCTCAAAAAATACACCTGTAACAGACTGTCCCACACCAGGACCTTCTCCAGATGGACCTGTTGGGTCACCCCACCAGTTAAAGCGAGCATCAACAGCACTGTTATCAGTATTACTATATATTCCCCCACCATTCCCAATTATATCAGAATGCCTTAATTCTAAAACCGACGAAGAATCTGCATATATAGCATACTCAGTGTTATTACTGATTACACTGAATCTTACTCTTGCATCACTTGTATCATCTATGTAAATTCCATACCTCATATTGTCTGAAATTGTGGAGTTGAAAATGGTAGCAAGGGAGTTGCCTATTATTGATACCCCGTTATACTCGCTAAAATTAAATGAGGAATTTTGCACCATAATAGAGCTATCACTAACAGTAATGTTGCCAGGATAGTTAAACATTAAGGGCAAACCACCATATTCAACCCTGACATATTCAAGGACATTTTCGGTAGAAGGCTGATTATAAAAAACAATTCCTTCCCAGTGGTCGAGATACTGTGGTGTTATGTCTCTGTTCAATGTAAATATTACAGGGGAGTCGGCTGTACCTTGAGCAACAAGCCTGCCTCTATTAGATGGATCTCCTATACCAAACTGTGGTTCCCCATAGTTTCCATTAAACCTTACCACCACACCTGGGTCTATAGTAAGCACTGGTTCTTCACTTATATCCCATCCGCTGATATAGACATATTCATTGACATCATATGGAGCAGGCTGATATGGCCACACTACATCATGTGAGATTCCTGAGCCACGAAATTCAATTGCATCTGTGCCATTCCCGGTGAATGTATTACCAGGACCAAGTCCTGATGCCATATCAGGAGGAATGCTTATTGGATAAGAACCATTATTCAGAAAGACTGTGCCAGATACAGAGAGAAGATCATCTCTTTGTACCTCTATATCTATATATACATCTATCCCCTTATCTGCATTATCGGAAATTATGGAATCTATAACTACAATAGATGCATCGTATCCCCTTATTATATTTATGTACATCCCATCATCTGAATTAAGCCTTATGGTAGAATTTTTGATCACAACAGAACCTCCGCTTATATAGAATCCATAATTACCATATTCAACTATCACATGCTCAAATATACTCTGTGGTATGTCTGGTTCAGATGAAGATATACATATCCTACACCATGGATATGAAGCCTTAGATGGATTTAATGCTGTAAAGACTATTGGTCTCTCTGCTGTGCCCTGTGCAATAATCCTACCACGGGCATCGTCATATTCCCAATCTATACCTACACTCCCACTCCTTATCTCCACCCCTGGTTCTATAGTCAAAGTGGCATAAACCCTTATGGTACCAGAAACCACATATGGACTTTCTTCATATGTCCATATAGTGTCTTCTGAAATCGTTGTTGACCCTAAGTACGTACCACCAGATGTTATAAAACTTACATCCTCTCCATAGATTGTTCCGTATGCATTTGTTGCCACAACCCTGTAATGATAGGTGGTAGTAGTCATGAGATTGCTGATAAAGGCAGAGACACTTACACTACCTGCATTACCTTCTATAACCTGTTCTTCTGTGATATTTCCATAATTCGTATCCAGTCCCCATTCAAAATAAACCGTTGTCTCTGAACCATTGGGATTGATAGTAGCATTAAGAACCGCACCACTGCCACTGACATCAGTCGCATGCATTGTGACCGCCGAGGGTGGTAAGTAGGGTTGATAAAACCCTATATTGAGTGATCCAGTACTTAACTTAATCGTACCACCAGAAATATTTACATCACCTGTAACTATAAGGGGGGCTTCGAAAGTGATCAGGCCGGTATAATCAGGCCCAACACCGAAAGAGGATAGAACAATATTCACATCCCATATGCAATCCTTTGTTGATGTTGTGTCAAAGACCACATCGTCGCCATATTGAGGAGCCGCATTGTCTGACCAGTTATCAGGGTTTGAGGCAAGATTATCTGCACCACCTCCTGTCCACGTAATAGTGGTTGATCTGGCATGAGATACCACACACACAATTAACAGAAGAACAAAAGGTATTATTCTCAGGCCACGAGACATGCTATTTTTCTTTCCCAGGCTCTTTTTCATACATCTCTATTATGAACTTCTCTCCTGTAAGCTTCTCCACAGCTTTCACAAGCCTCTCCATATCCACACGCATCACCTTGCCCGTCTTTACATTTTTTGAATAAAATATCCACTCTCCTGTCTCGGGGTCGTGAGGAGATATGATCGTCTGGTTGCCAGAGGCGTCTTGGGCATATAGTAGACCATTCTCTAAATATATCCTCGCCTCTTTGCTGGTACCAAAGACTATATCAGCACCTTCACCTTCACCATTAAGCCAGATTGCTCCCCTGTTTACTCCTACTGTCTGTTTGTCAATAATAATTCCATACATATTGTTGATATTGAGAGTGGCAGTAGTGCCCTCCGCAGCAGAACCTGCATCATACATTCTCATCCCTGTAAAATTATCTATATTAAATGTTCCATTTCTAAAGTCGGGCCTTAGTTCAATAAAATTTATATCCTTGATTGTATGGGTTCTTCCGCTCTCACCAATACTTCCAATAGCTGCTCTTAATGATGATATCCTTCCAATATTGTCATAATTACCCTGTGTCCCCCAGAAATACTGTGAAGAAGCAAAGGCATCTATTGTGGCATATCCGGCATTGGTACCATGTGAGGAGCCCTGCAGTTGTTGAAAGAACCGATAACCAACTGTGCCTGGATTCCCGGGTCCCTGTGGATTCCCCGTACCAGTATGTCTGGTCTGAACATTAAAAAATGCCCCTCTATACTTGTTGCTTATATCCTCATGGTCAATCATAAAGACAGAAGGATACTCTGGCCCTATAAAGGTGATCTTTTGCTTCAGCTTAAGGGCAATCCTATCAGTTGTTTCATACTGAATAAATGCTGCTGGTGTGTTCCCAATCGCATCATCCGGAGAAGCCACACCAAAACCTATGCCATCCCTGTCTGCATCCACTACAAACAAGTTTGGCTTTGTATCACCTTCAATCCTGAAATCATAATCACCTCCATCCTCGTTAAAGACCGCAGAGCCCCTAACATCCAGGCTCGCTCCTGGTGTATCTGTCCCGACACCCACCTTCCCATCCACAACAAGGTCTCCCGCACGTGCTGAATAACTAATCACAATAAGCAATATAAATGTCATCAGAATTGTTAATCCCTTCATCTTAGCCCTCCCTATAAAATAAATAAAATAAAAATGTCCAAATGTATTAAAAGATTTAAATGGATACTGGAATGAGCTGGGATTGTGAAAGTCTTTTAAAGGGAATGAAGGGTGAATGGCAAGAATCAGACCGCCTCTTTTGATGCGGTGATCAATCCTGCCCATATAACAACCTGCAATAAATTTATTTGAAAAATAAATAGCACATTTGACCGAAAGAGTCAATAAAAATTCTCTTTCCGGTTAGGACATAGTATCCACCCTGCGAATAATAAACCATGGAAGAGGAGGAATATCAGACCCTTCGTCCCCAGGGATAAAGAAGAAGCC
>MTOQ01000022.1 GCA_002011735.1 Nitrospirae bacterium JdFR-81
TGGTGTGGTGTTTGCATATGATGAGGGTTCAGGTGTTGTGTATATTGCAGGTATGGATGTTACCACCGGGAGGTGGGTGATAGGGAGGGTGGATGTTTTTAACAATTCTGTTTCTGCTCTGGCCTCATCAGGTGATGGAGGAATAGGGGCTGGCAGGTGGTATGAGCTGAGGGTTATGATAGAAGGGGATACGGTGAGGCTGTATGCGGATGGGGTGGAGAGGGTGAGCTATACATTTGCAGGGGGTATACCATCAGGCCGCACAGGGGTTGGTGGCTATGGACATGTGGAGTTCGATGACTTCAGGATAGGATATTAAAGGGAGATTATTTAATGTATAAAGGGAATTACATAATATTAATTCTAATCATACTGCTTTCGGCCATCCCTGCCCATTCAGGCCAGTATCCACATACAGTGGCAGGCCTGTCATCGAGCGACCAGATAAACTGTAAGGATTGCCACGAGTTTCATGGCGATCCCTCCTGGGGCACAGGAGGGGTGGACCTTGATAACACCTACTGGAATAAACTCTGTTATTCCTGCCATAACGATGTAATAGCACCAAGTAGGGCTCCTCATTCAAGCCTTCAGACAGACACAAGCTATGGCAACTGGGCAGTAGAATGTAAGACATGCCATGACCCTCATGAGCACGAGCAGATAGGCTGGGGTGCCTCAAGTTATCTGTATTCAAGCACGGTCTCGAATGTCCTCATAGATACACCTGTGGCAGGTCAGAGCACCATAGTTGATGCAAGTCCATCATGGACAGATGGTGAGTTCGATGCATCCGGAGATGACTTCTTTGTGGTGGCAGGTGATGTCAATGATCTGGTTGATAATGTCTACAAGGTCATCAGCAACAGCGGTAGTAACCTCGTGGTTGAGGGAACCGTTGATACCACAAAGACGAGCGCAGGAGACACCTTTGCGATTATCCTTGGGAAGCTCGTCAGGAGTACAGTGGTGCTTGATCAGATCGTCACTTACACAGGCGTCTCCACATCGGTTACATCCAATTCCATTACAGAATCAGGTGCAGGCTGGACACCCGATCAGTTTGTGGGGCTTAAGCTTATTCCAAATGCAAAGTTATTGAACCCAATTGCTTATGATATCACCAGTAATACCTCAGACACGATTTATGTCTCTGGGACATTCTCGGCAAACGCTGGTGACCCCTTCCAGGTTGTAGGTGGTATAGCTGGAGCGACTCCTGTAATAAAGTCAGGGAACAAATCCGTGAGATTTTTCAACCGCACAGGCACAAACTCCTTTGCCGATGGTGACACAACATACGATGGTATCTGCGAGGTATGCCACACACAGACAACCTATCACAGGAACAATTCTTCAGGCAATCATACACATAATGCTGGTACTCAATGCACACAATGCCATGATCATACATCAGGATTTAAGGGTGCGGGTGATTGTATAAGCTGCCACTCAACTCAACAGGGCACCTCAAGGCGCGATGTATCACCCGACTTTGCAAAGACATCACATCATGTATCTACGGGTATGCCTACAGATGTGCTTACCTGTATGGCATGTCATGGGAACCTCCTTGCAGACAGGGGTCATCCTGGCTCTGCAACCACTGATCCGATTACAGAACTTGAGGATGCCGATACAGCAGGCACGTATTACACCATCGATCCCTCAACCAGTGATGCGAACCTTGCGACATTCTGTATCAGCTGCCATGACTCTGACGGCGCTTCAAGGCTTGGAGCGAATGCCATGCAGCCATTTGCAGACTCAGGAGACACGACGGCGCCGCCAAATATAGCCAGTGCGTGGGGCAACACATACAATCATAGCGCCAATGCGACGTGTAATGACTGTCATGGAGATAACGCAGCGGCAGGCACTACACTTGATCCCAAATATAATCTACATGGCAGTTCAAATAGTAAGATACTACGGGAGGCGACGGAGTATGACACCTGCGTGACGAGCGGGTGCCATGGTTCGGGTGGTTCTGCCACTACGGACATGACCGTGGAGCTTTCAGGCACAGGTGGTAAACATCCGATTGGTAGTGCGGTGACGCCCAATTCAACGACATTACAGGGCGACACCAATGGAGATCTCTTTGTGAACGGATGGACGAAGGACAGTGTTGCTCAATGTTCTGATTGTCATGGGATGAATCAGGCCGGGACGAACAATGTAGGACCTCGAGGGCCACATGGTTCTGCATATCAGTTTATGCTTAGGGGCGTGGATAGCTCTATTAACACGGTTACCAGTGGGAGGGCGTATGGTACACCCACCAATGCTGATGCTGCTGGTGAGGTGTATGCTCGTGAGGCATTCTGTATAAACTGCCATGCCTCTGATGTCTATGGGATAGGTCTTGGTGGCACAGCGGCCAACAGGACAGCCTATGTGCCTTCAAATAATAATTTAAGCTATATCCTCCACTACAGCACTTTTAAGGCTGATAGATGTGGCAATCCTGATGGGGCGAGTGTTGGAGGCACAAATAATCAGGTTGGTTCCAAGCAGAAGATAGGCTGTACCAACTGTCATGCAGGAGCGGGATGGAACTATGGAGGTCACAGCTCGACAGGCCCACTTGGCAAAGGAAACGGCGGGTTTGTAAACGGCAATTCATGGGACAACTCTACCCCACCAGGGACGAGATGCTATACTGGCAGTGGTGGTGCCGGGGCCACATGGAACACTTGTACTAAAGGAGATCACGGAGGATATTAACCTAAAAACCACCTCTCCTACTTTAAAAATTATGTTCCACGTGGAACAATAGAAGAGTAGTTTGGTCTGCATCATCGAGCCTTTAGATGTTCCACGTGGAACATCAGGGTTTGTAAAAATTCTTACACTCCAGGACCACCAGGTTCCTTGTCGCCCTGATAAATGGTAGTTGCACCCGCAATATATTCTTTATAAAAGGGGTTAGACGGGGAGTATCCTTGAGTTCCTCCCTGAATCTCTGGCCTTTGCTTATAACCATAAACCCTCCATCCCTGACATATGGGCACGCCTTCTCAAGAAATTCCTCTATCTTGAATGTTGCCCTTGTGACGATCACATCATACCTGCCAAGCTCGTCATCCCCGAGCTCCTCTATCCTGTTCTGATATACAGTGGTATTCTTTAGTTCAAGCACCCTGACCATATGTCTCAAAAACGACGCCTTTTTCCTTGTTGATTCAATCAATGTAAGAGAGACATCAGGCCTTATTATCTTGAGCGGTATACCTGGAAAGCCTGCGCCACTTCCAGCATCAGCAATCACTGTCATCTTTTTTGAGATGACCTTCAGATAGAGGAGGGAGTCAAGGAAGTGCTTTATGACGATATCCTCATCGGTCTTCAGGCCTGTGAGGTTATAGGCCCTGCGCCACCTCTTTAATTCATCAAGATATACCAGAAAGGCGTTAATCTGATTCTCATCAAATGGGAGTTTGAGCTGTCTCAGGCCCTTCTTCAGTAGTCTCTCGGCTTTCATTAAAGACCCAAAGCGTCAGGTGGTTCAGAGGGTTCTCAAGGATTGTGTAGGCGGTATCTATAGTTTAGTGAGCAACCATTGATCTTCCTTAAGATGCACAAGGGCATATCTCCCCTTCAGTTTCTTGCCTTTTAGTGCAACTATTATTCTTTTTGGGTTTTCTGAAAGCAGTTCATAGACTCCTTTGTCCCATATCCTGACAGTGCCGGCCCCATATTGACCCTCGGGGATCTTTCCCTCGAAGTCAATATAATCAACTTCATGATCCTCCACCTGTATGGCAAGGCGCTTTACTGCCTTCTTTTCAGGCACCCCCTTAGGAACTGCCCAACTTTTAAGCACTCCCTCCTTCTCAAGCCTGAAGTCATAGTGCAGATGCCTTGCATGGTGTTCCTGAACGACAAACCTGGCCATCATTCAACCTTCACAATGGGTCATTCATCACTTCTTAACCCCCACATGCACCGCTGTGATGCCAAATGTCAGGGTATAGTATCTCACATCCCTTAATCCGGCCTTCTGCATTATAAGTTTGAGGGCCTCGGGGTCAGGGAAGTCTTTCATTGAGTCAGGAAGATATCGATAGGCCCCTCTCCTGCCGGATATGACCTCCCCTATAACAGGCAGCAGCCTTGTAACATAGCATCGATACGGTATTATGAAAGGGTGTCTGAGGCTTGTGAACTCAAGTATGATGACACAGCCTCCCTTCTTTACGACCCTCGCCATCTCCTTTATCGCATGCTCGTAGTCCCTCACATTTCGTATCCCAAAGGCTATCAGGGCTGCGTCAAATTCGGCATCCTTGAATGGGAGAAGGTTGACATCTCCCTCGCGCAGCTCGATCCTGTCAAGATACCCCACCCTCTTTACCTTTTCCCTTCCAAGCTCTATCATCCTGCCACTGATGTCCACTCCAATGATCCTGACACCCTCAGGATACCTCCTCGCAATCTCTATCGCCACGTCGCCCGTGCCTGTGGCAACATCAAGGAAGACTCCTTTCTCTATAGGAGGGAGCTTCCCCACTGCAAAGCTCCTCCAGTATCTATCCCTTCCAAGACTCAATAGCCTGTTGAGGAAATCGTAGTGAGGGGCTATTGAGGAGAACATCTGCTCTATCCTTGCCGATTCCCTGAAGGAGTCATGCATAATACTTTCTCCTGAGTTTATAATTATAACCTTTATCCGAATAAAAGAAAATGTTCCCTCAGTTTCTAATTCAATACTATTGCAATTACCGCATCATAAATGATATGATTTTGATTACAATACATCGCAAAGGAGGATCTATGAGGAGCTCGATCATTTTTATATTGCTGACCATGTTGATGATAATCCCTACCGGATGTAAGAAGAAGGAGGAGCCCCGTCAACAGACACCTCCACCCCCTGGTCATGGTATCGTCATACCAAAGACCGATCTGAAGATCGTTGTGCCTGAGTTTGTAAAGGGGAAGTGGAAGGCCGTGAAATTAGAGGTTACAGATAAGTCAACGAACCAGATCAAGGAGGTAACAATAAATCTGAACTCCGAGTATTCCATCCCTGAGTCCAACCTGAAGATCAAGGTGGGAGATTTCCTTCCTGACTTCAGGATGGAGGGCTCTATTATAACCTCTGCGTCAAATGAGCCGAAGAATCCAGCTATCCAGCTCACTGTATTGGAAGACGGGAAGGAGATATTTAAAGGGTGGTTATACTCAAAGTTCCCTTCAATACATCCCTTTCAGCACGAAAGGTATGGGTTGAGGCTTATTGAGGGGATAAAGTCTTAAAAATCACACAGGGTTTACTTGATAAGGATCATAATAATCGAGATATAAACTATCAGGGGGTTTCAGTGAGACCAGCCAGATATGGTTTGGTTGTCTCTCCTCCCCTATCGTATCCCTCCGTTAAGTGGCCGAATAGGGAATGTTCAGGAGTCTGAAATTCAAGATAATCGTCCCGGGTTTTATCGTTATATCCCTCATAATGATCACAAGCACTATAAGGGATATCATAATCACAAAGGAACAGCTCCTCAATACACAGAAAGAAAAAACGGTCCTCCTCTCCGACAGGATCGCCCACGGCATCATGGTTCTCATGATGAGTAACAGGTGGCAGGAGCTGCAGGGCATGATGGAGAGTTTTGCAAGGGGAAGCAGAGATCTGAAGGAGATCAGGATATTCCTCCCCGAGACAGGGATCATAAAGGCCTCTTCAAAGCCTGAGGAGATAGGCAAGAGGATATATGAGGAGGACTACAATAAATATCTAAGGGGTGAGGACGGACCCTTTCTGCTCAAAAAAGAAGGCAAGATGTTTGCCTCGAAGATCACCCTTATCAGGAACCATAAGCCATGTCACAGGTGTCATGGCCCTGACAAGGAGGTCTTAGGGGTAATGGACGTTGAGCTCTCACTCGATACCATGTTCGCCTCTATAGAGGACTTCAAGAGAAGACATGTCAGGAACGGTATAATTGGCTTTATCCTTGTGATCCTGACATTCGCGGTGATTGTTACCGTGCTTATAGACAGGCCGATCCACAGGATGATAACCACCATAAAGAGGATAGAAGGGGGGGACCTTACTGCGAGGATGCAGACTGATAAGCAGGATGAGCTCGGGCAGCTTGCACGGAGCTTCAACAGCATGGTCGAGACGCTTGAGAAGGCAAAGAAAGAGCTTGAGGAGTATCACAGACAGCAGCTTGACAGGGCAGCAAGGCTCGCATCAATAGGAGAGGTGGCCTCAGGGATAGCCCATGAGATAAGGAACCCCCTTACGAGTATAAGTTGTGCCATACAGGTGCTTGAGTCTGAACTGAAGGATAACACAAGGGGCAGGAAGATCATCTCGGAGATACAGAATCAGATAAAGAGGCTTGACAGCACGGTCAGGGACCTCCTGAACTATGCAAGGCCTGCCACACCGGTGCTCAGGCCCTCCAACATTGGGGAGGTAATTGAAAAGGCAGGATTCTTCATCTCGGCAGAGGCTAAAAAGAACAATGTCGAAATCGAGATCAAGAAGGAGGATGATATCCCCGATGTCCTGATAGATCCAAACCAGATGCAACAGGTGTTCATGAATATAATGTTAAACGCCGTCCAGGCGATGCCCTCAGGCGGTAAGTTGAAGATCACTTTAAAAAAGGAGAGATCAGAGGCCCTGAAGGAAGAGATAAGGAGGAGGATACAGGGTGAGGAGGTTCTTGTGATAAGCTTCAGTGATACAGGTGTGGGTATCCCTGAGGAGGACATGAAGAATATCTTTGAACCATTCTTCACAAAGAAGTCAAAGGGCAGCGGCCTCGGACTCTCGATAAGCAAGAGGATAGTGATGGAGCACGGGGGAGAGATTACCTGTACGAATAATCCCGAAAGAGGGGTAACGTTTTATGTATACCTGCCCATCCTTGGCTCCGAGGTCCTGTTGTAGATCCTACAGGGTGCTTCTATAAAATATACGAGATATTTATAATATTAGACATCATGAAGGGGAAGATACTCGTCATAGATGATGAGGAGCTCATAAGGACCTCTACCCAGCAGTACCTTGAGAAGGAGGGCTACAGGGTCTTCACCGCTGGCACAGGCAGGGAGGGGCTTGAGGTCTTCAAGGCAGAGGAGAATATCGACCTGGTGCTGCTTGATTTACGACTGCCTGATGCAAGTGGTATGGAGATACTGAAGACCCTGAGGCAGATGGATAGTGAGGTATACATTGTTGTTATTACAGCGTATGGGGATGTTGAGACCGTTGTCTCCTCCATGAAGCTGGGAGCCTATGACTTTGTTGAAAAACCGTTTGAGCTGGACAAGATCGCCATCATAATAAGAAAGGCCATGGAGGCCCATGACCTGAAGAAGGAGGCGACCTTCCTCAGGGAGGAGAAGCATGAAAAATACAACTTCAACAACATCGTGGGCACCTCAAAGGCGACAAAGGAGATGATAAAGCTCGCAAAGAGGCTTGCGGAGAATGATGTCAATATCATATTTATTC
Organism: Nitrospirae bacterium JdFR-81; assembly: GCA_002011735.1. Lineage (GTDB taxonomy): Bacteria > Nitrospirota > Thermodesulfovibrionia > UBA6902 > UBA6902 > JdFR-81. The sequence continues at coordinate 7,487 of MTOQ01000022.1, forward strand.
AGGGCGAGAGCGGAACAGGCAAGACCATGATAGCAAGGACCATCCATTACCAGAGTCCTCGTGCATCAAAGCCGTTCGTTGAGGTCACATGCACGGCCCTTCCAGAGACACTGATAGAGAGTGAGCTCTTCGGACATGAAAAGGGTGCGTTTACTGATGCAAAGGCCACAAAGAAGGGGCTCTTTGAGCTTGCCGATGGTGGGACCATATATCTTGATGAGATAGGTGATATCACCCCCCAGACACAGGCAAAGCTCCTGAGGGTGATAGAGGAGAAGTCATTTATGAGGATAGGTGGTGTAAAGGAGAAGCATGTGGATGTGAGGATCATCGCCACGACAAACAGGGATATAGAGAAGGACGTTAAGGAAGGGCGTTTCAGGAGCGACCTCTATTACAGGCTGAACCTGGTCCCCTTCAAGATCCCCCCTCTAAGGGAGAGAAGGGAGGATATAATCCCCATAGCCATGCACTTTATTGGTAAACTCAGGATCGAATACAGGAAGGATATCATCGCCCTGTCAAAGGAGGCTGAAGAGCTCCTGGTCGATTATGACTGGCCAGGGAATGTGAGGGAATTGAGGAATGTGATCGAGAGGGTCTTCATCCTTACAAACGAGAGGATAATAAGGCCAGAGCATATCATTTTAAAGAGCGGGACTGAGGGGAGGGATAAGGCAAAGGGGTTCGAGTTGTATCTGCCTGAGGACGGGATCCCCCTGGAGGAGGTCGAGAAGAACCTGATACAGCAGGCGCTCAAGAGGACGAATAATAATCAGACAAAGGCAGCACAATTGCTTGGACTCACAAGGGATGCCTTCAGATACAGGATGCAGAAGTTCGGCCTCCTTTAACTTTTAGGTATATGTATAGGCTGGAAGTTGAGGGAGCTTGGCTCAAAAGGGGTAACTTGCTAAAGAGACAGGGTATTTTTTAAAATCACATCTACGGTTTAACCTATTTGGAATGCATAAATATTTGGCCTGCTTGAACTATTTTGGTAGAGGAGGGAGATGATGAAGAGGGCTCTATTTATGATGTTATTTTTTTGTTCATTATTAATCGTTCCGAATATATATGCCCAGGAACTTCCCTGCCTTAAATGCCACAAGACAAGGCTGAAGGGCAAGGTTGTCCATCCTGCAGCCGAGATGGGATGCGATTCATGCCACCTTGCACCACATGAGGAAGAGAAACCGACCCTCTCCCTCATGGCCGAGCCACCTGATTTATGTTATAACTGTCACGATAAGGCCATGTTCACGAAGAAGTCTCAACATCCACCTGTTCAGGCGGGCATGTGCACATCATGCCACAATCCACACTCCACGGATAATGAGAGACTGCTTCTTGCCGAGCCACCGGAGTTATGCTATCAGTGTCATGACGAGGGGAT
>MTOQ01000025.1 GCA_002011735.1 Nitrospirae bacterium JdFR-81
TGTTTCCAGTGATGGATCTTGACAGGATGATAGATATCTTTCAGATTTTCTTCCCAAAAAGTCTTAATAAGGGTGGATACTATGTCTCAACCAATGACCAGACCGGGAGGCCTTAATCTCCATGCTTATGTCAGGGGCGGTTACTGAATGGGTGAGTGAGCCCACAGAGATCAAATCCACGCCGGTCTTTGCAATAGGACCCACATCCTCAAGCCTCACACCCCCTGAGACCTCTATCAAAACAGAAGGGGCCTCTTTTCGAATGAGCTCCACTGCCCTCTTTATCTCCCTAACGGCCATGTTATCAAGCATTATGACATCAGCCCCTGCCCTGATGGCCTCTCTCACCTCTTTAAGGTTTTTTACCTCAACCTCGACCCTGAGCAGGTGGGGTGCATTCAGACGGGCAAGTCTAACAGCGTTCTCAACACCACCTGCAACCAACAGGTGATTATCCTTTATGAGCAGACCATCGTATAGACCATATCTGTGATTATACCCACCGCCTATCCTGACGGCATACTTATCAAGCACCCTTATGCCTGGTGCCGTCTTTCTGGTGTCCACTATCCTGGCATTTGTCCCCTTGACCCTCTCAACGAACCTCCTTGTCTGCGTGGCTATACCCGACAGTCTCTGGAGGATATTAAGGGCAACCCGCTCTGCCATCAGGAGGCTCCTGGTCCTCCCCCTAAGGGTGGCAAGCACCTCCCCCCTCTTTACCCTGCTGCCTTCTCCCTTCTCTGCGTTGAACTCCACCCCCTGATCAATGAGGCAGAAGGCCCTCCTGGCAAATGGCATCCCTGCAAGCACAAACTCATCCTTTGCTATAATCACGCCCTCTGAGACATGCCCCTCAGGCACTATGGAGGATGTGGTTATATCACCTGTGCCTATGTCTTCATAAAGGGCATTGAGGATTATCCTGTCGACATCAGAATCTTTCATAATCTATACCGGGGTCCATCCAGGAGATAATCTCATGGGCTATGAGACCTCTGTAGGCCCCTGAGCCTCTCAAGCTTGTCCTCGATTATTTTGATCTTCTCCTTAAATTCCCTATATTTAAGCCTGTTCTCCTCAACCACCCTCTCTGGTGCCTTCCTTATGAAGTCTTCATTCGAGAGCTTCCTCTCTAAGAGCGAGAACCTCTCCCTGAGCCTCTCCAGCTCCTTTGTCATCCTCTCGATCTCCGCACCTATATCAAGGCCCTCAAGGGGGACGAATATCTCCATCGAGGGCCTAACCGCGGTGGCTGAGTCCTCAGGGGCCTCTATATCCCTTCCTATCTCCACATCCCTTGCCCTTGTGAGCCTCTTAATATACATCATGTTCTCGTTTAATACCCTGCCTGTAGCATCGTCTGTCTTTATCTTTACCCCTATCTCAAGGGATGGCTGGAGGTTCAGCTCCCCCCTTATGCTCCTTATGCCTGTTATGGCATCCATAACCGTCTGCATATCCCTCAGTGCACCTTCGTCATACCCGCACTCATCAGGCACAGGGTATCTCCTTATACATATGCTTGACACACCGGTATTGTAGGAGAGGCCATGCCATAGCTCCTCTGTCACAAACGGCATGAAGGGGTGGAGAAGACACAGGGTGATCTCAAAGACATGGTTCAGGGTGGCCATGACCGCTCCTCTGCGCTCCTCGTCACCACCATACAGCTCTAACTTTATCATCTCCAGATACCAGTCACAGAGCTCATGCCATACAAACTGATAAAGGCACCCTGCCGCCTCATTAAACCTGTACTCCTCAAGTGCCCTGTTGGTCTCCTCGATAACGGAACGCAGCCTGCTGATAATCCACCTGTTTGGAAGGGAAAGGGATCTCATCTCATGCCCCTTCGACACCCCTGTCCTGTCCTGATTCATCAGGATGAACCTCGCCACATTCCAGATCTTATTGATGAAGTGTCTATAGCCCTCCACCCTCTTCTCGGAGAACCTTATATCCCTGCCCTGTGCCGCATATGCCGCAAGGGTGAATCTGAAGGCATCGGTCCCGTATACCCTTGTCATCTCAAGGGGATCAACCACATTCCCCTTTGACTTGCTCATCTTCTGCCCTTCCTCATCCCTTATCAATGCATGAATATAGACATCCCTGAATGGCACATCATTCATAAACCTGAGGCCCATCATTATCATCCTTGCCACCCAGAAGAAGAGGATATCAAACCCTGTAACGAGCACGCTGGTTGGATAGAACGTCCTCAGATCCTCTGTCTCATCAGGCCATCCAAGGGTTGAAAACGGCCATAGTGCCGATGAGAACCATGTATCAAGCACATCATCATCCTGTCTCAATCGGGCTGAACCACAATACGGACACCTATTCGGCGTCTCTACCGATACAATAACACCCTTCTTACCCCTGCACTCCTCATTCTGTAGGTCCTCGCAATACCACACAGGTATCCTGTGGCCCCACCATATCTGCCTCGAGATACACCAGTCCTTTATATTCTCCATCCAGTCAAAATAACTGTTCTCCCATCCTGAAGGGATGATCCTGATACGCCCATCCCTCACGGCCTTTATGGCCTCATCTGCAAGTGGCCTCACCCTCACAAACCACTGCTCGGACAGATAGGGTTCAACGATCGTCTTGCACCTGTAACAATGGCCAATCGCCATCCTGTGCGGCTCTGTCTTTTCAAGGAGGCCATCCTCCTTCAGGTCATCTATGATCCTGCTCCTGCATTCAAACCTGTCCTGTCCCTTGTAAGGCCCTGCCTCATCGGTCATCCTGCCCTCACCATCCATGATCTTTACGAACGGGAGGTCGTGCCTCCTTGCTATCTCAAAGTCATTCGGGTCGTGTGCCGGTGTCACCTTCACCGCACCTGTCCCGAAGGAGGAGTCAACATACGCATCTGCTATCACAGGGATATGCCTGCCAAGGATGGGTAATACAACCGTCTTGCCAACCACACCTTTATATCTTTCGTCCTCGGGATTGACCGCCACTGCTGTATCACCAAGGAGTGTCTCAGGCCTTGTGGTCGCAACGGTAATGTGACCCCCACCATCAGCAAACCGATACCTGATGTAATACAGCCTCCCCTCCCTCTCCTCATGCTCCACCTCCAGGTCGGAGAGGGCCGTATGACAGCGGGGACACCAGTTTATGATATAGTCTCCCCTGTAGATGAGCCCATCATTATAGAGCCTAACGAATACCTCCCTCACCGCCCTTGAAAGGCCTTCATCAAGGGTGAACCTCTCCCTGCTCCAGTCACATGATGCACCCATGCTCTTCAGTTGCTTTATAATCTCTCCACCATACCTCTCCTTCCACTCCCATACCCTCTTTATAAACCCCTCCCTTCCGAGTGTATGCCTGTCAAGGCCCTCCTTCTGGAGCTCCCTCTCCACCACATTCTGGGTCGCTATGCCTGCATGGTCTGTGCCTGGCAGCCACAGGGTGTTAAACCCTGACATCCTCTTCCACCTTATAAGGATGTCCTGGAGGGTCACATCCAGTGCATGGCCAATATGCAGGGAACCCGTAATATTCGGTGGAGGTATAACAATACAGTATGGCGGTCTCTCACTGCCTGTCTCTGCCCTGAAGTAGCCTCCCTCAAGCCAGTAATCATACCATCTCCCCTCGATCTTACCTGGGTCATAACCCTTATCAATCATATCCCCTCACCCCTGTCTGTCCTCCTTTATTGTTTATGCCCTTTATCAGAGAGCCTGCGCCTCAACTCATACAACTTATTCAGGGCCTCGATGGGCGTCATGTTCAACACATCAAGGCCAAGTATCTCTTTTATAACAGGGTCAGCCTGTGTTGTAAAGAGGTCCAGCTGACCTGGCCTCTGGGCCTCATGTGTGCCCTGATCAGGGGAATAGGCGATCCTTGGTGCACCGAGCTCATTGAGCTCTGATTTCTCAAGGTTCGCAAGCACCTCCTTTGCCCTTGATATGGTCTCCTCAGGGAGCCCTGCGAGCCTTGCAACCTGGATCCCGTAACTCTTATCTGCCGGACCATTCTGAACCTTCCTCAGAAATATGATCTCATCGCCCCACTCCTTTACAGCCACCTTCAGGTTCCTTATCCCCTCAAGACACAGGGAGAGTTCTGTCAACTCATGATAATGGGTGGCAAAGAGTGTCCTCGCCTTCAACCTCTTTACGATATACTCAACCACCGCCCATGCAATGCTTATACCATCGAATGTGCTCGTTCCCCTGCCCACCTCGTCAAGGATTATGAGACTCCTGTCAGTAGCATTATTCAGTATGTTTGCCGTCTCTATCATCTCCACCATGAACGTGCTCTGGCCCTTTGTGAGGACATCAGACGCCCCGATCCTCGTAAATATCCTGTCAACAATACCCACCCTTGCCTCTCTTGCAGGGACAAAGCTCCCCATCTGGGCCATAAGCACAATAAGGGCGACCTGCCTCATATATGTGGACTTTCCTGCCATGTTCGGGCCTGTTATTATAAGGACACGATTCTCCTCCTTGTCCATAATGGTATCGTTCGGTATGAACCTCTCATTAAGCGAGACCCTCTCAAGCACAGGGTGCCTGCCCTCTATTATCTCGATCCTGTCTCCGTCATCCACCTGGGGACAGGTATAGTCATTCCTCCTTGCAACATATGCAAGGGATTGATATGCATCAAGCTCAGCTATTGCAGAGGCCACCCTCTGGAGACGGTCTGCATACCCTGCGACCTCATCCCTTATCTCTGTGAATACCTGATATTCAAGCTCTCCAAGACGGCCCTCTGCACTGAGCACCTTTGCCTCATAGTCCTTGAGTTCAGGCGTAACAAACCTCTCTGCATTGGTAAGGGTCTGTTTTCTTATATAATCCTGGGGCACAAGGTGGAGGTTCGGCCTTGTCACCTCTATGTAGTAACCGAAGACCTTGTTATACCCCACCTTCAGTGACTGGATGCCTGTCCTCTTCCTCTCCCTCTCCTGAAGCCCTGCTATAAAGTCCTTTCCACTGGCACATATCTCCCTCAGCTCATCCACGTCCCTGTTAAAGCCCTTCTTTATAAGCCCTCCCTCTTTAAGGGTTGAGGGTGCATCCTCTGCTATGGAGCTATCGATCAACGAATAAACCTCCTGGAGTGGATCAAGGTCTTGAGAGATCCTCCCCAGTGTCTCATTGTCCAGATCCATAGCCTCCCTTATCTCGGGTATCACCCTGAGCGAATCCCTGAGCGATAGAAGGTCCCTTGCATGTGCACTCCCGTTGCACACCCTTGAGGTCAGACGCTCTACATCCGCTATCCTCTCAAGAGACCTCCTTATCCTTGAGAGGGTCTCGGGGTTATCCACCAGAGATGCCACAGCAGACTGTCTCCTCCTGATACCATCAACAGAAAGCAATGGATTAACAAGCCATGTCCTCAGGAGCCTTCCCCCCATGGGTGTGAGGGTCTCGTCAACAACCCACAGCAGACTCCCCTCGACATCGCCCTGCATACTCCGCAATATCTCAAGATTCCTCAGGGTGGCGGCATCAAGGAGCATGTATGAACCACTCCTGAGCACCCTTATCCTCTTGAACAGGATGTGACCCTTCTGGGTCTCTTCAAGGTAATTAAGGAGTGCACCAGCAGCAGATATGGCGACTATCATCCCCTCGCAGCCATATCCGTCCAGTGAGGCGACCCTGAAATGGGCAAGCACCTTCCTGTATGCCTCGATATAATCAAAATACCAGTCATCATAAGGACTCAGATAGTAATCCCTTAGACTATCAGTTATCGAGGGGTCGTTCTTGAGGCTTATCGGATAGACTATCTCACCTGGCTGGAACCTGCCCACCTCATCCGCTATGTTATTGCAGGACTCATACAGGATAAACTCACCTGTTGTTATGTCCGCAACAGCGATCCCAAATATGTTCTCCTTCTGGAACAGGCAGAGTATATAATTATTCTCCTTCGGATTGTCAGGCATATATGTGCCTGGTGTGATCACCCTCACAACATCCCTCTTGACAACGCCCTTTGCATCCTTTGGATCCTCAAGCTGTTCACATATGGCAACCTTATAACCTGCCTTTATGAGCTTTGGTATATATGAGTCTGCGGCAAAATACGGGACACCACACATGGGCACGGGATTTGCCTTCCCCTTGTCCCTTGTTGTAAGGGCTATCTGTAACACCCTTGAGGCCACTATCGCATCCTGTCCGAACATCTCATAAAAATCACCGAGGCGGAAAAACAGTATGGCATCAGGATAGTTCCTCTTTATCTGTTGATACTGCCTCATCAAAGGGGTTAATTCACTCATACTCCAACACCCGAGTCTCTCGCAATGGATAGAGGTGGCTAAATCCTCTGCCCCCTGAATCAGGAGATAATACAAAAAACTATAACATAATACTATGGGACTATAAAAGATTAGTTTAATATCTGACCGATCGGCGGGATACAAATTTAATCCAGGGGGCTCTTCACCCCAAGGATATTCCTTTTTGCCACATGGGTATAGACCATGGTCGTGTTGATATGCCTATGCCCAAGGAGCTCCTGAACCGTCCTCAGGTCATAGCCATCCTCAAGCAGGTGAGTGGCAAAGCTGTGTCTCAGGGAATGCACAGTGGCAGACTTTGTGATCCCTGCCTCTTTTACAGCTTTTCTGAAGGCCCTTTGCAGTGTGGCAGGATGTAGATGGTGACGGCGGACAATGTTGCCCCTCGGATCTATGGAGAGAGAACCTGAAGGGAACATCCAGAACCAACCCCATTGCTTCCCTGCCCCTGGATACTTCCTCTCCAGAGCCCCTGGCATAGAGACCCCTGCAAGATTCTGGCTCCTGTCCTGCTCATATACCCTCTTCACTTTACCCATATGTTCCAGGAGGAGATCCTTTAGGTTCTCTGGCAGAACAGTAATCCTGTCCTTATCTCCTTTGCCCTGCCTCACTATCACCACACCCTGTTCCATATCAACATCCTTTATCCTGAGTCTCACACACTCACTCACCCTGAGCCCGCATCCATACATCAGAGAGGCCATCAATTTTGGAACCCCCTGCATCCTGCTCAGAATCATCTGGACCTCTCTCCTTGTAAGCACCACAGGCAATCGCCTCCTGTACTTTGCCCTTACGGCATCAATATGACCTTCGATATCCCTGTCCAGCACATGCTTAAACAGAAACACCAGGGCATTGAGCGCCTGATTCTGTGTGGAAGGAGAAACCCTCCTTTCAAGGGCCAGATGTGTAAGAAACTCCTGAAACTCATCCCCTCCTGTCTCCGAAGGGGCCTTCTCCCGTACAAACTCTCTGAATCTCCTTATCCACCCGAGGTAGGACTTCTCTGTCCTATAGGAGAGTTGTCTTAGACGGATAATCTTTCTGGTTCTTGTCTCTATTGTATCCCATTCCTTGGTTCCGGGAGGGTGTTCTTGAGGAGTTTGTATTGAAAGAAAGTGATTGTATAGTTTTATGGCATAGTCAGCCTGTTTTACCTGCCAGCCTTCATGAGAGGTGCTTAAATTTTTCAGGAATCTATTCTTTTCATTATTGCTGACCTTCTTCTCAAGGGGCTTTCTCAAGTATGAATAACACTCAAGGACCCACTTCAGATAATAAGGCAGACTCTTTGATTTGATACCTACATCTTTAAAAAGATACTTTTTAAAACCCTCTTGCAGAGCCTTTTGCATTATTAATACAGTTACATAATATTAAAAATTTTGATATTATACTGCATATACCCACTCTAATCAACCCTTTTCACCACTTTCCTGTTGACAACCAGATTTCTCAATGTCATAATTTTAGTCAAAATGGACAATAAAATAAAGTGTGTTAGGAGGAGAAGAATGAAAATAAGGTGGGAGACAGATGCGGAAAAAATTGATGTTAATGAGATACCACAGCTTTTGTTTAAAAATAATATAGTTGATGAATTCTTAAAGACCGATAATAAATTTTTTATAATAGCAAGTAAAGGTATAGGGAAAACACTCCTTTTAAATTATAAACGGTATATACTAGAACAAAGGTACAAAAACCAAGATGAAAGTGGTAAAGGCATGATATTTATACCAACAGACAAGCCTTATTTAGATTTTGTAACTGATTTTGGAATCACTACTGTCCGCTTAAAATAGAGAGTGTTGTAAGTCAGGTTCTCTCGCCCTGGAGATATTGTAGTGTCTACAAGAAAGCAAGTCAATAAGACTGATT
>MTOQ01000005.1 GCA_002011735.1 Nitrospirae bacterium JdFR-81
CTCATCCAGAACATAATCTGATACCAAAAGCCGCATTCTCTTCTCTACCACCCTGCCAATGGCACGCTTGGCCTCTAAATGGTTTTTATCCTTCTCAAGAAGATAAGTCACTATTGCACTTGTATCAAAGAATACCATCAAGACCCTTCTCTTACCTCCCAAGATACTCTTCAGAGGCCTCCCTGATGATGGCAGCAACTGATCTGCCTTCCCTCTCTGCCTGTATTTTCAATAAGAATATCACCTTCAAGAGCGGATTTTCTATTCTTGGACTATTCGAACATCATGAGGGTGGTGTGGCTTTCGGGCAGGAAGCCAATACCCCAGAAATAGATAATCGCTGTTGTGAGGGCAAGGATGACCATCACCGCCATCTTCGCGCCTCTCCAGTTCATCATCAACCTCAAATGGAGGACAAGCCCGTATGTAAGCCAGCAGACGAGTGACCATGTCTCTATGGGGTCCCACCCCCAGTAACGACCCCATAGCTGGTGTGCCCATATGGCACCTGCGATGATCATCAGGCCCTGACAGATGAAACCAAACAGGATCATCTTGACCATTAACTCATCCATGACCTCGCGTGATGGGAACCTGTTTAATATCCTTCCATGGGCCCTGCCCTCTCCCTTTAATAGATATGCACCCGCAAGGATAGCGGCAACAACAAAGCATCCCCAGGCAAACCATGCAAATCCGATATGTATGAATAGCCAGTTTGATCTGAAAGGTGGCCTCATGGGGTCCATCTCGGAGTAGGTGTTCATACCAACTCCAAGCATGATCAGCATAACCGCTGCAGAACCCATGGATGCTATCCTGAGCTGCCTGTAAAAATAGCCCACCAGGATGGTCGCAAATCCTATAAACCAGGAGCCAAGTTGATAGTGCTCATAACTGACCATCACGGGGGCACGGCCGCTCACATACCATCTATAGATTATCGAGGCTGTCTGGAAGAGGAGGCTGATAATAAAGAGATACCAGGCCCTACCTTCAAGCCTCTCTCTCCTGAAGATGGTGGCCAGCAGATACATAATGATAACAGCGGCATAACCAAACATCCCTGGCCAGAGTAATAGGGCTTCAATCCTGGTCATTTCAAAAACCTCCTGTCTATTCTTTACCCGAGACCACCTTTAAAAATATCTCCTCTATGCCCATCGTCTCTACGCGCATCTCCAGAAGCCCCGCATCCTGCGAGACGACTATCTGGGCAATCCTCATTCGCAGGTCATCGTCTCTGTCCAGCCTGAAGACATACGAACCCGGTGATTCTTCTTTAAAATCGAGCACGCCGTCCATGTTCCTGATCATCCCTTTATCAAGCCTGTCCGGCCTCGCCACCCTGAGCCTGAGCACCACTGAACCACTCAACTCACTTGACAGGTTCTCTATATAATCAAAGGCAACAAGCCTCCCGTTATTAATTATTGCCACCTTCCTGCATATAGAGGTCACCTCTTGGAGGATGTGGGTGCTCAGAATTACAGTCCTCTCTCTCCCCAGCTCCTTTATCAGATTCCTTATCTCTATTATCTGCCTCGGATCGAGCCCCACCGTGGGCTCATCAAGGATGAGTATCTCGGGTTCATGAACCAGCGCCTGTGCCAGACCCACCCTCTGACGATAGCCTTTCGAGAGATTGCCTATAAGGCGGTCGAGTTTATCAGCTATCCCGCAGAGCTCTACTGCACGATGGACCTTCTCCTTTATCTCTGATCTCCTCATCCCCTTGATCTCTGCAACAAAGCAGAGAAACTCCCTGACTGTCATATCAAGATACAGTGGTGGGTGTTCGGGCAGATACCCTATCTTCTTCTTCAGCTCCATAGGCTGTTCATAGATGTCAGCCCCTTCTATCAATACCCTGCCGTCGGTAGGAGGCAGGTAACCTGTCATCATCCTCATTATGGTGGTTTTACCTGCCCCGTTTGGCCCAAGCAATCCCATGGTCTCTCCCTTCATGAGGGTGAAACTCACAGAGTCCACTGCCAGATGCTGACCGAACCTCTTCGTCAGATTCTCAACCCTTATCATCCCTGCTCCTTGATGTCTATCTTATCGACCATCCAGTGGCCTTCTTTATATATTAATGTGTAGAGGTTTTTGTAATGCACAGTCTCATCCTCTGTAAGTCTCTGGCGGGTCTTGAAGTCAATGTAATAATAGACCCATCTCTCCTCAGTCCAGACCTTCGCCTCATTATCTGTTCTTTCTATCTTTAAAAACCTCAGCTCCTTGATGTCTGATATGAGGAGCTTTTTGTCCTTCTTCAAATAGAGGATGTACGCATCAACCCTGCCTATCTCTTCAGGGGTTGCAAAATACTGGAGTCTGCCTGCATTGGCTGTAGAGAGGGCCTCGATGAGTTGACGATTATAGGCAATAACAGCGTTCTTGATCTCCATCCCGCCCTTTGTGCAGGAGACAATAACAATAATAATTATTATGCTATTAAGCAGCCTCTTCATACCCTGGCCCTCCTTAGATCCTCCACCAACCCCAAAATCCGTTCCTTGAGGAGCCCTGAAAAGTATTTAGAATGAGTAAAAATCTCGCATCCATCCTCTTTGAATCTCACATACACCCTTTCGTCAGGATCAAGAAACCTCACAAGCTCTGCCAGGACCCCGAATACCGAAACGACAAAGAAGAAGCCCACACCAGGCTCTCCCACCATCTTTATCATCACCCATCTCCTCAACTCCGGGATGTGTATCCTGTAATCTCCTGCCTCCATGACCCCACCAAGGGGGATAATCCCCCTCTCTGTAAGACTCCTGCCTGAAACCGTTACCTCAAAGAAGGGATTCTTCACCTGCGGACTCATGGTTGCTGGAGCCCCATCCTTCATATAGAAATCAGGGAAGAACCTAACATCCACCCTCAGACCATCAACCTGGAAATGATCCTCCCTACCCCCCCTGTTCCTAAGGGCGACAAAGCTCTGAAATATCCGTCTACCATTCCTGGTGACCACAATCTCTGGAGAGTATCCCCCTGACTCAAGCAGAAATTCCTTCCCGCCTATCTCTATCGGCTTGTTTATCTTCAGGACCTCCTGCCTCATCCTCCCTGAATCAAGCTCCTTGACATTCAGCTTTACTATATGGTCTATGGCACTCCATGGATCATTATGTGCATATATAGTATACACAGAGTCAAGTGAGACAATGGCATCAGGTGGCCTGAGCCCCCAGATGGGTTCCTTCTCTATATAAAAGAATGCTTCCCTGGAGAGTCTTATGGTCTGTCCCTCTGTAATGTTGAAGAGGGCCCTGTATCCTCCAAGATAATAGATGACAAGGCCAAAGAGTGCAGTGATCAGTATGCCGTGGAAGAATACAGACCCCCAGAATCCAAACACCCCTCTATATCCCACGATCAAACCCTCTCTCTGGAATACACGCATCCTGTGCCTCTTAAACCAATCCCTGATGTGTATGGCCACCTTGTCTCTATCCTGATATCCCAGTTCAACAGATATCCCTTCTTTCGTGTCTATCTGTGGAGGGATACCCCTAAAGGTGGACCTCGTCCTCCTCCACTTTATCAGCCTGTCGATACTGCATGCGGTGGTTGATATAATCAGGAAAACCCCTATAAAACCAAAGAGATATCCCTGTGCCATCCTCTCGCTGTTGTACCGCTCTCCAAGCCAGTAGATCAGGGGGCTCTCCTCCCTCAGCCTCTCCCTGTAATCCTCGGGCAGCAGGGCAGGGTTTGGCAGAAATGCCCCTGCTGCAAGCATAATGGTGACCACACTGAGCAGGATTATCGCTATGTTCCTTGAGACCAATATATTCCAGAGGGACCTGAACATCCTACTCCCCTGTACACCTCTTTACTGCATCCATTATCGTCCTTATCACCTCTGAATTGATCACCGCCTGATAGGGAAACCTGCTGGTCTGGGCAAGATAGTATCTGACCATCCTCTTCTCTGGAGAACCTGGCCTCACCGGCACAAACATTAGGGAACTGGTAACCTCCTTCTGCACATCAACCCTTCCCACCCCGAGATATTCAAACGAGTCTCCATCCCCTATCCTTATACTGAAGAACTCCTCCCTGAAGGGATACCTCTTGTGAAAGAGTATCTTGTCATAGGCCAGCCTGCTCAGGGTATTGATCAACATGGAGATGTCCACCGGTGCAATAACCCTGCCGTTTATCCTCCAGTCCCCATCCTCCTGTTTGAAGGTATACCTTTCTCCCTCGTTGTTTATCTCTATCATTGTAATATTACCCCCCAGGGCGAAAAGGTCCCTTGAGGCAAACCTTGAGGCATGGTCTGAAAGCACCTGCCAGAACGCCCTGCTCACCCTCATCGCCTCTTCCTCCCCATCTCTCCTGAATACGGACTGTTTATCCCAGTCAAGCCCCCAGTACCGGAGCTCTCCAGAAGAGAGGAGGGCGCCATCAGGCCCGTAGATGCCTATCCAGAGGCGTTTTTTAAGGGCCTCTATCTCATCTGTCCACGGGATAAATGCCTCCGCCTTCTGCGTGACGAGTATCTCAAGGAAAGACTCCATCTCCTCAGGGTCGGCAGGAAACCCCACAGGCTTCAGGATGGCCCAGCCATGTTTATCCCTTTTCAGCTCCACTGTATCATCCTGCCTCCTGATCAGTATCCTCCATATATCCTCCTTCTCAAAAGGGAAGAGCCTCTTCTCCCTCATATCGTAAAGGGTGAGATAGAGGTTCCTGGCCGTCTCCTTGTCTATGAGGAATACTGTTCTCAGTCTTTCTGAGAATGCATAATACCCCGTGCCTGCAGGATTCTCCTCTCCCACATAAAGGACCTCGATCCTCCCTCCATAGCCTATGGCTATAACAGAATATATCTGGGTAACCCCAAGATCCCTGAGACCCTTTGCCTTTGCCACCACCTTCAACACCCTGCCCTGAGAGAGGGTGTCCATGAAATGGTTTATCGCCCCCTTATCAACCTTTAAAAGCCTCGGCTTTACGACAACCCACCCCTTCCTGGTCTTTCTCAATTCATAAGGAGGGCTGAGCCCTGCCTGAATACGGATATAGTCAATCGAATCTGTGTCAGACCTGAAGAACCTCTCCTGCAGCTCCTTGATTAACCTTTGTTCCTCGATCCTTGGCACGAGATAGAGGAAATAAAATCCGCCCAGTAGAACAGCGATCAATAAGAGGAAGATCGTCTTTCTGTATCTCACTAAAGCCTCCTCCTCCAGAACCACACCACAAAACCTGCCAGACCGATCACCGTGGGTATGGCTATGGGGCCGAGGAGTCTGATAACCCGAAGTTGTTTGCCGGTGATAAAGAGCGGTATGACCTCACCACTCTTCTTTGCGATGCTGGTGAGCAGACCCTCGCCTGTAATCCAGTTTAATGTCCTCAGGAAGAGTTCTCCGTTCCCCCCAACCTCTATATATGCATTGGAGATGAAATCACTATCCCCAAACACCACCACCCTCCACATCTCCCCTCCTGGCACCAGATAGGCAGCAAGCCTCTGGTAACCTGCCTCTTCATCATTCTGTCTCTTACCATCGCCGTTTTTTTCATACCAGCTGTGTTCCGTGGTTTGGACAAACCCCCTGAAGGTGTATCTATTGACAGGCCCGTAAAACAGCACTTCATGAACGCCAGGGAAGAAGGTGCTCTGGTGGAAACCGCTTGTCAACCGTGAGCCGGGATATTCCCTCACAAGGGGGGCGGACGGTCCTATGCCTGCTATGCTCTGTTCATCATAGACTGGATACTCGCTCAGTCTCAAATAGAACCATTCAAGCAGGGGAGCCACCTGGTCCGGTCTGTCAAGGAGCAGTATCAACCTCCCCCCTCCCCCCACATATCTCTTTATACTCTCCACCTCATCATCACTCAGCCCCTTGGATGGTGAGGCTATCACAAGCACATCCGTATCATGGGGCACGGTGCCAGACTCTGTAAGATATAGGGCCTCAACCCTGAAACCTGATCTCTCAAGTATCTGCACAATCCTGCTATATCCTCCCCTTTCTTCATTAAGGGGATGCTCCTCGTGCCCCTGAAGAAACCTCACCACAGGGTTTCTCCTCCTCATAGCCCTTATCAAGAGGTTTGTAACGGTCTGCTCATCTGCACCCCTGTCTTTAAAAAATCCGTTCCTCCCCTCCACCACCACGGTGTCATACTCCCTGATCTCGTACCTCTTTGCCAAGAGAGGCACCCTGTCAAGATCATGGAGTTCATAAAGGATGTTTTTGTTATGATAACGGTAGGCCTCCAGCAGATACCCCATGTTCTCAAACCGCCTCGAGCCTTCGCTCCCAAAGAACAGCACCTTCACGGGTGCATCGATCTTCTCAAGCACGGTGAGGCTGACTGGTGAGAGGGAGAACCTCCTCATAGAGGTGAGATCAAATCTGAAATAATACTGACCGACTATCAGATTGAGCACCACTATTATAAACAACACCACACAGACCATCAGTATGCTATTGAGCCTTAAATGGGTTGACCTCTTCCTTGAGTATGCCTTGAAGACCTCGAAATAGCTCAGGAAGAACCACACCAACAGGACCACAGAGATCCCTGAAAGCACCACCACAATAAGGGGCCTCTCGGGCCACAGGGCTGACACAAATATGGCCCCAAACCCTGCGATGATACCTGCTATACCAAGGACTCTCTTAAGGCCCTCTCTCATCAGAACCTCTCTGCCTCTGCAATCCTGTGAGAGAGGAAGAGCATGAAGAATGTGAAGCTGAGGAAATAGAAGATATCCCTCAGATCAATGAGGCCCTGGAACATATTCTTAAAGGGGGTATAGATAGCGATATTCCTCAGGAAGTCCGTCACCCTCGGGCTTGCAGCCCCGATCCCACCACCAACAAACCAGAAGATAACCAGTATACCGATACTCAGGACAGCGGCTATGACCTGTTTATCCGTGACTGTGGAGGCAAACAGTCCCACTGATATCATGGTGGCTCCAATAAGTAACAGGCCAGCGTATCCTGAAAATATATGTAACCAGTTTATTGTTGAGAAGAGCTCAAGCACAACGGGCATGTAGAGTGTCAGCAGGATTATCACCGAATAGATAAAATAAGCAGCCAGAAACTTCCCGATAATTATTGCACCGAGGGGCAATGGTGAGGTCATAAGGAGCTCCATGGTTCTTGTCCTCTTCTCCTCTGCAACAAGCCTCATTGTGATAAGGGGGGTCAGGAGCAGGAATATCGTTCCCATACTCCTGATCAGTCCCTCCATGATCACAACCGTTGGGGTGAACACCTCGGGCCTCTGACCCGTACCCGCCATCTCGATGCCTGCCCTTGTGTAGCTTAGGAGAGAATTGTAAAAGAAATATCCAAGGATTGCATGAAATACAGCCGCCACGATATAGGCGATAGGCGAAAATAGATATTGTTTGAGCTCTTTTTTAAAGATATATATTACAGATCTCACACCGATTACCTGAACCTCACAAATCCTGCCTGTCTGAAATGTGCATCAAAGGCGATATAGTGTTTGATACCCATCTCTTTCATAAGGACAAAACTGGTGCAGTCAGTAAAGGAACACGACTTATCATGATATCTTTTGAAATACTCCCATGCCCTGAGTTTAAGCCCGGTATCAAGCCAGACAATCTCAACGATATTACTTTTTAACAAAAATTCTCCAGCCTTCACTGCATCAGCGTGACCTGCATGAGCAAGCATTGTAGTAATACACTCATCCAGAACATAATCTGATACCAAAAGCCGCATTCTCTTCTCTACCACCCTGCCAATGGCACGCT
>MTOQ01000054.1 GCA_002011735.1 Nitrospirae bacterium JdFR-81
TTGCCCTCTCTTCTTTGATCATCTCTTCTAAAACCTCTTTCACAATCTCTCTAAAAAATGGTAAAATTTCTTTAGTATCTTTCATTTACTACCTCCCGTACCCTTATTTAGTGGTCCTTTAGTTTCTTTGGTACGGGAGGTATTTTACCAATTTACACTATCCTCTGATACCCTCTCTTATCCTCCAGACACAATTAATGTTACACTACCTAATAGATATACAGGCCAAGGACACGAATATTAACAGACAAAGATCAATTACCAAAGAGTCTTTCTTATAACCCCTCATAAAAAGTGATCTTAAAATAAACAGTGATTATTGAATCTCTCCTTATATCTTCTTTTTACCATAACTTATATATTTTCCCATAAAATGCTTTCTAAGGTTACTAATCCTCCCATTGTGAACACTAAATCAGTCTCTTCTACTCTCATTGACAAATTTCTGTAGAGTATTGATCATTATCTCCGAGTTTCTCGAATAATTGCATACGATCAATGTCCCTTCTGCTTAAGAATATACCTTTAGCCTACTGTCTGATGGTATAATTTTTTATATTTCCTTTATTTTCTGAATATAGGCACAAAGATTGCAAAAAGAGAATAATAGAAATAGAATAAAGCAAAGGATCAAGGAGAGGCTCTTCCATCTCCGAGGAATTGAGGAAGTCACTCTGCATAGAGATCCAGCAGTGGCCCTCTCACCTGACACACCCAAGATGGCGATCAAGGAGGGGATAAAAAGGATATTAAGAGGTATACCCGTAATCGGTCCTGTGATCATCTGGCTATGGAGGATACTGAACCTGCCAAGGTGGTTCCACACATTAAGCCGCCATTTTGAAGGAGTGGTTGACCAGATCGATATACTCACGCAGAGACAGACAGAACTGGATAACGAGATAAAACAACTCCACAACACACTCCATATAATTAAAACTGTTCAGGAGGAACATGAAAAAACCCTGAATCAACTTTATAATACATCCTTTACAAAGGCCTCACATATTGAAGAATCTATTGTTATTGAGCCTGAGCGGCTGACTCTTCTTGAGAGATCCCCGTCCACCAGCAAAGACGATTTTTATTTTGCCTTTGAAAATACCTTCAGGGGCAGAGAATCAGAAATAGAGGGACAGCAAAGACTCTATCTGCCTTTTATACTCGACACATTTAAATCCGCAAAAGAAGGTAGGTATTTCTTGGATGCAGGATGTGGAAGGGGGGAATTCATGAGGATACTCAAGGACGCAAACATCCCTGTCAGGGGTGTTACAATAAATGAGGCCGAATATGATTATCTGAAGGGGCTGGGACTCGATGTAGAGCTTACAGATATCAATGCATTTCTGGAAGGCCTACATGATAATACACTCATAGGTCTCTCATGCTTCCAGCTCGTAGAGCACCTCCAAGAAAGGTATCTGAAGAGACTCATTGAACTCTCATACAAAAAAATAGGACTCAATGGTATCATTATCATCGAGACCATAAATCCAAAATGTGGTTACGCATTAAATAATTTCTTCTATTTAGACCCCTCCCACATCAGGCCATATCCACCTGAGCTCCTCCAGTTTATGCTTGAGTGGTATGGATTCAAGGATCTGAAGATCGTCTATTCATCTCCATGCCCTGAGAGGTTCAGGATAAGAAATACTCCTGAATGTAATTACATGGATTATGCATTAATTGGTTGGAAGCGATGAGGATACTCGTTGTAAATACGCACGTCCCTTTTGTTCATGGAGGGGCAGAATCGCATGCACATAATCTTGTCCAGCACCTTAAGAAACATGGACACGTAGCAGAAGAGGTAAGAATACCCTTCAAGTGGTATCCACCGGAGAGGATCCTTGATCACATCCTGGCCGTCAGACTACTTGATCTGACAGAAAGCTGTGGTGAACCCGTGGATCTTGTTGTGGGCTTAAAGTTCCCCGCATACCTTGTAAGGCACCACAACAAGGTGTTATGGATACTCCATCAATACAAACAGGCCTATGAGCTATGGGGAACGAACTTCTCAGACCTGCATGGTAGGACAGGGGCCATAGTAAGAGAGGCCATAATCAGGGCTGACAATACCTATATACCCGAGGCAAAGAAGATATTCACAAATTCTAAAACCGTATCCGAGAGGCTTAAAAGGTTTAATAATATAGAGTCTATGCCACTCTATCATCCACCACCAAACCATGAGCGTCTCTATTCAAACAATTATGAGAATTACATATTCTATCCAAGCAGAGTCGAAAGGATAAAAAGGCAACATATGGCCGTAGAGGCCATGAGATACGTCAGAGGCGATGTCAAGCTGATTATAGCAGGCGCTGGTGATTCAGAGGGATACGAGAGGTCTCTAAGGGAGACAATTTATAGATTGAACCTCCAGGATAGAATAAAGCTCCTTGGGTATGTCTCTGATGCAGAAAAATTAGAGCTTTATGCCAATGCCCTGTCTGTGCTATTTATACCATATGATGAGGACTATGGCTATGTAACCCTTGAGGCATTCTACTCAAAGAAGCCTGTGATTACGTGTAATGATGCGGGTGGGCCTCTTGAATTTGTTAAAGACGGGGAGACAGGGTGGATATGCGAACCCGATGCAGAATCGATCGCAAAGGCCATTAGTCATGTGGCACATAACAGGGACAGGGCTATAAGATACGGAAGGCAGGCCTTTGATTTTATATGCAAGCTTGATATCTCATGGGATAAAGTGATAGAGGCTTTAACATCATGAAGATAGCATGGTTCACACCCCTCGACAGAAGAAGTGGTGTATCGAAATATAGCGTCTCTATCATAGATGCACTTTCCCAGAAGGTGGACGTTGATGTATGGAGTAATGAGTTGTCTGGTGACATCACGTTGAATAATAAGCTACCTATACACCAAGCTACCCTAAGTGCTGAAAATATAGAAAGATTAAATCGCTATGATGCTGTCATCTATAATATGGGGAATGATCCCAGGTTTCATCATAAGATATATGAGGTCTCTAAGAGGGTCAAGGGTATCATAATCCTTCATGACAAGATCATGCACCACTTTGTCGCAGGATATCTCCTTGAGGTATTGAAAAACCCCGATGGTTATATCTCAACCATGAACCATTACTACGGCAGAGAAGGGCGAAGGGTAGCGGAATCTTCATTAATGATCCCACCACCCGTTTGGGAGACGGATGAGGTGATAAAGTATCCCCTGTTCGAGCCTGTTTTATGGAATGCCCATGGGGTGATAGTCCACTCTGTGGAGACACTCCGACTAATATCATCAAGGTGTCCTGCCATACCTGCTACCGTGATTTACCATCCGATCGTCATTTATAACCATGAATATAAAGGCAAGGATCTATTAACAAAGAGGGAGCTTCAGCTGCCTGAAGATAAAACAATCATCCTTAGCTCCGGGGTTATTAATAGAAACAAACGTATCGATGTGGTATTAAAGACCATCGGTAAGAGCGGCGACATAAGAGACAGGATTTATTATGTAATTGCCGGAGATGGTGATAAGGGGTATCTCAGGAATATCCACAGATTGATCTCCCGTTATCACCTGAGGGATACAGTGAGGCTAACCGGCTTTTTGGATGATTATAAATTACACAGTTATATTAAGAATGCAGATGTGTGTATAAACCTCCGTTTTCCATCCACTGAATCATGTAGTGGCTCACTGATAGAACAACTATATTTTAAAAAACCCGTCATTGTTACAAGGATAGGCTTTTATGATGAGATACCTGATGGCGCAGTCCTTAAGGTGGATTTGAAGGATGAAGAGAAAAACCTGGAAGATGCCTTGAGAAGACTTATAAATGACGGAGCCTTCAGGGAGGCCGTTGCAGAGAGAGGTTATGAATTTGCATCGAAGAATCTCACCCTGGAAAATTATGTGAATAAACTCTTAGACTTCATCGATACAGTAAGGGGAAAGGCAGGTTATATAGATTTTATTGATAGAGTCTCTGATGAGATATCCGTCTTCATTATGCCTGATGAAGGGGAAGACTTTATAACCAGGGTCTCTGACGAGATCGGTGTCATCACAGACACGGAAGGGATTAACGGAGGAACCTATTATAAGGGTGTAACCATGACCCCATTATATACCCCTCAAAAGTCCGATCTCAAAAGGAAGGCCCTTGGTTTTGCATGGAGATACAGATATTATATTAAAAAGATCCCCATATTGAATACAATCTCAAAGAAGATATATTACACCATCTCGAAGAGGGATCAGCTTTAAAGAAATTGCGTTTCCATAAGACCATCCTGATCAATGGAAGATTCCTCCTGCAGCCTGTAACAGGGGTACAGCGGTATGCAAGAGAGGTCATCGGGGCATTAAACCGTCTATCCCCTCCTGGTCTACACTTTATAATCGCCGTGCCTTCAGGTAGGCCTGTGGATACCCCCCTAAATATGGATATATTCTACGATAAATCCATCCTGCCATCGTTCCTGTGGCAGCAGATAAGGCTGCCCCTCCTGATGAAGAAGACAGGTGCCGATCTCCTATGGAGCCCGTGCAATATCGGGCCTGTCCTTGTCAGGAATCACATAGTAACAATACATGACGCCTCGGTCTTTGCAGGACCTTCATGGTTCTCCACAGGGTTCAGAATCTACTACAGATGGATCCTGCCCATGGTGGGGCGCCGTGCGCGGAGGGTTGTGACGGTGAGTGAGTTCTCGGCAGGAGAACTGCTGAAATATCACATTACCACACAGGGCAAACTGCAGGTTATAAAGGGAGGGGTCGGCAATATATTTCATCCGGTGAACCAGCGACCGGTTGACCACCCTTACGTCTTTACAGTTGGTTCGAGGGATCCTCGAAAGAATGTATCACGCCTCCTGAAAGCCTGGAAGGCCCTCCCACCTGAGATCAAAGGCAAAAGAAGACTCCTCATAGCCGGGATGGATGTAAGGGCATTCTCAAGAGAGGACCTTGGGGCAATACCCAAGGATGTAGAGTTCAAGGGGTATATACCTGACAACGATCTCCCTTATTATTACTCAGGGGCTGACCTCTTTGTCTTTCCATCCATGTATGAGGGATTCGGCCTCCCACCACTTGAGGCCATGGCCTGCGGGTGTCCTGTGATTGTATCCAACACAGCCAGTCTGCCAGAAGTATGTGGCGATGCGGCATATTATATTGATCCCCACAGCGTTAAAAGTATTACAGGTGGGATAGAGAGACTCTTAAAGGATTATACCCTCAGGAAGAGACTGATAGAGAAGGGCCTTGAGAGGGCAAGATTATTCACCTGGGGAGAGGCAGCAAGAAAGTATCTCGAGGCTTTTGAAAAGCCTTATAAATTAAATAGTTAACTATCTCAATAAGAATGGGAGCCGTACAGCCACCCCCAACTCCCTTGTATCCTCATTTACTCCCCATTCCTTTGGGATCCATGTGCGAGAGACATCGAGGGAGAGGACAAAATACCTTCTCAGTTCACCATCCGGTCCCATGTATTCAAACATATGGTCTTTAGTTACAGGAATTCTGATAATCCTCCATGAGTAATCTCTCATAACTATGCTGTTTTCAGGTCCTGACTTGCCGCCATATTTTACCACCACAGGCTTTCTTTTTATATCAGGGTTCCTTACGCACAGTGCGATGGTCACCTCTTCAGGGAATGATCTACCTTTCTTTATAGGTATCTGCAATGAGGCATCTCCCTTACACCATCTGACCGATCCCTCTGGCCATCTTTCGTATGCATAACAGTTCTTCTCATATTTATATAACCACCAGCCAGCATGTTGTCTCGCCCTATATCCTTCTTTACCAAAGGCGTTGTTGTAGGTGCCCCATGTGAATAATATGGCCCCAACAAGAAGAACCCCTATAAACTTTATATTTATAGAGACAAATGTATATCCATATCTCACCGCTACCACATAGAGATAACACAACATAATCACAAGTATCCACTGAACACTTATTGCCATGGTATGTGGACCAGTGAGAAAAAGCAACATCATGATACATACAGTAACAGATAAGATCCCTATTATTAATCTCTCCTCACTATCATGAATTCGTTTTCTTATGCGGAAGACCGCCCACAGAGGCAGTATATGTAAAAAAAGGTTAAGCACTCCTCCTATAATACCCAACTCTGAAGTCATCTGAAGATAATGATTGTTTGCATTATCAAAACGAAAATAGTTCATCTTACCATTCCTGAAACGTATATTATGGAGATTCCGGTAGAAACCCCCAGGGCCCCATCCAGCAAGTGGAGACATCCTTGTAAGTCTGTATGCCTGGAGACCGAGCTCAAGCCTTCCTGATTCCTCAAGTATACTACTGATACCCTCGGTTTTAAAAACATGATAATCGTTTTTGAGTCGCTTTAACAAAGCAACTGAAGACGGATGATTACCTCTGATCAGGAAAAAGGCAGAAACAACCATCAACACCATGAGCCCGGAGGTGATTAGTAGATGCCCTTTTTTCAAGAACTCATGATTTGACCATATCAGTATAAATGGTAGTGATAGTAAAAAAAGCAGGACCCCTAATAGACCGGTGCGTGTGCCGCTCAGGAACAGACAACATAATAGAATTAAAGCAAATAGAATAAAAAATAACCTTTTCCACAGTGTGCGATGTATAATGATAGCCATGGTGCTCAGTGGAAAGATCAAAAATATTGAAAGTCCAAGACCATTAGAGTCCATTCCTATACCAGAGACCCTATTAAGCTCTGCAAAATAAGGGGTGTTTAAAAAATTTATATCAAACAGGGCCTGATATATACCAAGTATAAGGGAAGGGACGAGAAACAACGGGAGAAAGTAAAGCAGTTTCTGATATTTTGGCATCGATTTATCCGCTTCTTGTGAGGTAGCGAAAAGATGGATTCCAAGAAACAACAAAAGAGGGAAAAACAGATATATCTCGGAAATCCATTTAAGCATCTGAAGCCCCCAGCTTGCATATCCTCTATAGACGGTTATGTATGATAGGGGCTCAACCGTCCTTAATCCTATAAAGTGGATAGCAAAGGAGACTATAATCAAGAGGGCATAAAAGGATATAATCGTCTGGATGGACCTGAATGGCCGGGTCTTAGAGGCATTTTTGATGGAGTATATAATATTTAACAAAAGGGTGAAGAGTAAAATGTGTAGACTGTATTTGTTGAAGACAATAGGGAATGAGACAAAGATTAAGGAATACAAAATGAAGACAATCTTTGAGTCGGTCAGGAAGATCTTGCCTAATAGTGAAATGACCTTCTTCTTCACAATTTAAATATCAATAGTTATAGAGTTACCATGGATAACCGTGACTCAGGAGTTCCGATAAGAAAAGTTGAATATTTAACTACCCACAAGCCTCTCAAGTGCCCTGAGCTGCTTCGTCTCACCCATGGCGATAAGGGTGTCTCCTCTCTTGATGAGGCTTGTTGATGTGGGATTAAACTCCATCTCGCCCGATGCCCTCTTTATGGCAACGATGATTATACCCAGCTCCCTCCTTATCCCACACTCATCAAGGCTTTTACCGATGATCTCAGAGTCCTCCCTGACCTTGATCTCCTCTATCTGTAATTCAAGGTTGCCACTCCTTGTTGCAAACTCTATGAAGTCCACAACCGCTGGCTTTAATACGGTATGGGCGATCCTTAAACCACCTATGTGGTATGGAGAGACCACCTCGTCAGCACCTGCCCTGAGTAGCTTTTT
>MTOQ01000079.1 GCA_002011735.1 Nitrospirae bacterium JdFR-81
TTGTTTCCAGTGATGGATCTTGACAGGATGATAGATATCTTTCAGATTTTCTTCCCAAAAACTCTTAATAAGGGTGGATACTATGTCTCAACCAATGACCCCCCATGAGATTGCATTTTGGGCACCTTCTTTGTAAAAATATAATCCGTGACCTTTAAACAGGATACAGAGGAGATCGTCGTATTCATAACAGCGCCTGACGAGGATGGTGCGGTCAGGATCGCAAAGGCCCTTGTTGAGGCGAGGCTCGCAGCCTGTGTGAATATAATAAGGGATATCCGCTCCATCTATACCTGGCAGGGGAAGATAGAGGACGATGCAGAGGTTCTATTAATTGTGAAGACACGGGGGAAACTCTTTGATCCTCTCTCGGCAAAGGTGAAGGAGTTGCACAGTTATAGTGTCCCTGAGATTATCGCATTACCCATTGTAAGGGGTTCAAAGGATTATCTTAAATGGATAAGAGAGGTTACACTATAAAGGGGGTAAGGGCATGATGGATGAGAATGTGGTTGAGTCACTTGAGCAGTCAGTCGAGAGCGCAGGATGGAAGGAGAAGATACCGGAGTTTAACAAGGGCTTTCTGGAATGGGATAAGGAACTTATATTTAATGCAAGGACACAGCGTGGCTATGAGGTTGAGTATGATGCACACCTTCAGTGGGGGTGTTCTCCAACCGAGACCCTCCTGATGAGTGTGGCAGGGTGCATGGCTATCGACGTGGTATACTTTCTCCAAAAGATGAAGGTTGATCTCAAGGGTTTCAGGATCGATTATGAAGGCAGGAGGAACCTCACACCACCACAGTATTACACATCCATATACATGCTCATAACCCTCTCGGGCAAGGGGCTTACCCCTAAAAAGGTTGAAAGGGCCATCTCGCTTTCACAGGAGAAGTACTGTTCTGTGTATCATTCTCTAAGGAAGGATATCGAGGTAAAGGTCGAGTATAGGATCGAGGATGAACCTAAATAAGCCCGAGGCCCTTTTTAAGCCAATCCTTCAACCTTGGTGTAAGGGGATACATGCCGACCCTGCCCTCGCCCTCGTTCTGTATTGCCTCTCTCAGTAGTTCATCCGGCACACCCGCAATATAACCAACGGTCTTGCTGATGTGCCCCCTCAGCCTCATGATCATGACCTGGGGCCTCTCAAGCATGGTATCCACATACAGCATATATTTGTCGGTCTTGAACTGGTCTGTTGAGCCCGGCTCAAGAAAGGCCTTTGGGGTGAGGTCCCAGCATATGTTATTGAGAAACTTTTCACTCTCCTTGAGCTCTTCAAGGGTAAACTCTTCCATAGTTTTATATTATAATAAAAATCAACGCAATTTCTTTTGTCAGGGTGTATGATTATGAGCTGTATATTTTGCAGGATTATTGAGAAAAGGCTCTCATCCAGGGGGGTATACGAGGATGACAGGGTCTATGCATTCGAGGATATAAACCCCCAGGCCCCTGTCCACACCCTTATAGTCCCCAAAAAGCACATCCCCACCATACTCGATGTCTCAGAGGAGGATAACGAACTGATAGGCCATATGTTCCAGGTTGCAAACAGGATAGCAATAGAGAAGGGCATTGCCGATAGGGGTTTCAGACTCGTTATGAATTGTAATCACGAATCAGGCCAGACCGTATTCCACATCCATCTTCATCTTCTTGGTGGACGACCAATGCACTGGCCACCAGGATGATGGTTAGACTGATAAGGTGAAGAGGGCGGATTATAAAAAATCACTTTTAGCAATATATGACATCCTTTACAAAGCCTTTGGGCCGCAGCACTGGTGGCCAGGGGATGGTGCGTTTGAGGTGGCTGTTGGTGCCATCCTGACACAGAACACCAACTGGTCTAATGTTGAAAGGGCGATAGATAACTTAAAGAGCAATGGTCATCTGAATGCGAAGGCCCTGTATGAAATGCCTGTAGGCAGGCTTGCGTCATTGATAAGGCCTGCAGGATACTTCAATATCAAGGCAAAGAGGCTAAAGGCATTTATAGAGTTTCTCATAAGGCATTATAGAGGGAGCATGAGGCGTATGGGCAGGGAGGATCTGTATATTCTGAGGGATCGGCTCTTGGCCATCAATGGCATAGGGCCTGAGACGGCAGACTCCATACTCCTCTACGCACTTGGAAAGCCTATCTTTGTGGTGGATGCATATACAAAGAGGGTCCTCCACAGGCATGGGATCGTGGAGGGGAAGACAACATACCACGAGATTCAAGGGCTGTTTCATAAGAACCTGCCCAGGGATGTCGGCTTATTTAATGAGTTCCATGCCCTGTTCGTAAGGTTGGGTAAGGAGTATTGCAGGCCAAGGCCTGTTTGTAAGGGCTGTCCCCTGGAGGCCTTTGGTCGATGATCTAACCCTTATTGAAGACAGGCCTGCACCTGCCTGCCTTTATCTCCCTGATAAGATCGTATTCGTTCTGTATCACACTAAAGAACTCGGTTGCATATCTTCCAACCATCCTGACCGAGTGTGCATCACTCCCCCCAATACCAGTAAGACCAAGGCTCTCCATTACCCTGAGGCCGAAGCGGTTCTGGTATTCATCCTGATTGCCATTCAATGCCTCTATGGCATCAAAATGGGAGAACTCCTCTTCAAGCTCCCTGATGTCACGGTCTATATTTCCATATCTAAATGGATGTGAGGGGATTACAACACCCCCGTTTATGTGGACCTCCTCCATGATTTCGTCAAGACTATATCGGGCGAGGTATCCGTTGTGGCCAAAGACAAGGAGATGCCCATACACCGAGGAGACCTCCTGCCCTGTCAGTATCAACAACCTGGTTCCTGTCTTCTCCTTGATCTGTTCAATGCTCTCCCTGCTCCATACATGATCATGCTCGGTTATAGCGATTCCATCAAGTCCTATCTCCTCTGCCCTTGAGATAAGCTCATAGGGCGAGAGGATACTGCATGGAGAATGGATATTCGTGTGAGTGTGGAGGTCTATGATCATTGCACCTGTTAATTCTATCAACTAATCTGTTCCGAGTGCAAATACAAGACAAAATCATACTAAGACCGCATAGCAGGTATATGATATTATGCAGTATAATCATCTTATGGATAAGGATGTCCTTGCAAAGATACCACCATCTCCAGGTGTGTATATAATGAAAGGCACAAGGGAGAGGGTGATCTATGTCGGCAAGGCAAAGAACCTGAGGAACAGATTGAGATCATATTTCCAGGACTCCGGAGCACTCGATGCAAGGAAGTCAAGGATGGTCAGGGAGGTGAAGGATATTGATTATATCGTGACAGAAGGCGAACTTGAGGCGCTTGTCCTCGAGGCGAACCTTATAAAGAGGTTCAAGCCAAGGTATAACATCATCCTCAGGGATGACAAGAACTATCCCTATCTCAAACTCACAATCAATGAGAGATGGCCGAGGATAGAGGTGGTCAGGAGGATCGAGGATGACGGGTCTCTCTATTTTGGTCCATATGTGCCTGCTGGCTCTATGTGGGAGGTGCTGAGGTTCATCCGCAGGAGCTTTCCAATAAGGTCATGCAGATACAATCTTGAGAGGCCTTTCAGGCCATGCGTTCAGTTTCAGATGGGCAGGTGTCTTGCACCATGTGCTGGGGATAGACGGTCAGAGGCAGACAGAGAACGGTATATGGAGGTGGTTGAGGATGTGAGGAGGTTTTTACAGGGTGAGAAGAGAGAGCTCCTCAGGAGCCTCCAGCAGAGGATGCAGGCCTATTCAGACGAACTCCGTTTTGAAGAGGCTGCTATGATAAGGGATAGATTGAGGAATATAGAGAAGGCATGGGAATCACAGAGGGTCATTACACCAGAGCTTGGTAACAGGGATGTGATGGGCCTCTACAGGCAGGGAGAGGACGCCTCCATATTCATCCTCTTTGTAAGAAACGGCATGGTTGTGGGACAGAAGGATTTCTTCCTGAAGAGACTCAGGGGGATGGATGATGAGGAGCTTGTTGCAGGTTTTATCGAGCAGTTTTATTCTAAGGAGATGCTCATTCCAGAGAAGATAATCATACCGATCGAGATGGATACCACTATGCAGGCTCGGTGGTTGAGCAGCAGAAAGGGTGACAGGGTTGTGATTGGAAGGCCCGAGGGCAGGGATGAAGAGGACATACTCAGGATGGCCATTGATAATGCCCTACATTCCTTTGAATCGCACAGGGATAGGAAGGTTGACCAGGTCCTTGCTTCGGTCCAGGGTCTCCTTGAACTGCAGGTCCTGCCTCACAGGATAGGGGCGGTGGATGTCTCGAATATATCAGGCTCAGAGGCGGTTGGCGCCCTTGTAGTGTGGGAGGACGGTGGTTTTGTGAAGGAGGAGTATAAACTCTTCAGGATAAAGACCGTGGAGGGTATAGACGACTTTGCCATGATAGGGGAGGTTGTGGGCAGATACCTGAAGAATATCATGGATGGTGGCGGCAGGCCTATAGATCTGTTACTCATCGATGGTGGGAAGGGACAGCTGGACTCTGCCTTGAGATCGATGGAGCCGTTCAAACTGCCTATGGAGGTGGTTGCAATTGCAAAGGCAAGGGAGGGGTATCCGCTGGACAGGATATTTCTGCCTGGGAGAAAGGATCCCCTACCACTTGCACAGGGCAGCGCCTCAACAACCCTTCTTCAACGGATAAGGGATGAGGCACACAGGTTTGCAATAGGCTATCACAAGAGACTCAGGAAGAAGAGGGTGCTTGAGTCGCCTCTTGAAAGGATAAAGGGGATCGGGAGGCAGAGGAGATTGATACTCCTCAGATACTTTGGCAGTATAGATGCCATAAGAAAGGCCTCCGTTGAGGAGATAGCCTCTCTCAAGGGGATGAACAGGAGGGTTGCAGAGGCGGTGAAAAGGGCATTGAATGAAGGGTCAGGCGGATGATCAACAAAAGGAACATAGAGAGGTACATCAGGAGTCTTTTCGGACAGGAGGCCCTCATCAGCATAAAAAAACTCGGCCAGGGTGTGCAGGGTGCAGGGTTTCTGATTGACGTGAAGACCAGAAGCGGACACAGATCTTATGTGATAAAGGGCCTCTTCCCGCACGGTCTTGGCCATGACTATCCTGCAGACAGGGCAGGGGTCTTCCTTCTTGATCTTGACGAATTCAAGAACCTGCCAGGGCATGTAAGGGCGATAGATGTGATCGCAGAATGTGAAGATGGCACGATAAAATCCATTGGTGGAGGAAGGGAGTACTACCTCCTCATGGAGAGGGCAGAGGGCAGGGATTATTTCCATGACCTGAGGGAGATGAAGGATAAGGATGCCCTTGATGAGCATGATATCAAAAGGATAAAGGCCATGACCTCCTATCTTGCAAGGATACACTCTGTCAGGGGAGACTCAAAGGCGCTATACTGGAGGAGGATTCGGGACACCATAGGGCATGGTGAGTGCCTGATGGGGGTACTTGACACCTATCCTGATGGGACGATGAGCTACAGGGAGATGGCCGAGATCGAGAAGCTCTCTGTGGAGTGGAGGGCAAGGCTTAAGCCCCTCTACAGGAGGCTGTGTCAGGTGCATGGTGATTTTCATCCTGGGAATATATGGTTTAGGGATACCACTGAGTTTATATTGCTCGACCGTAGCAGGGGGCCATGGGGTGAGGCAGCAGACGATGTTACTGCATTGACGATAAATTATATATTCTTTTCCATAAGATACTTTGGAAGGCTGAGAGGTGCGTATGATGAGGCACTACGACTGTTTTACAGGGAGTACATAGAGGAGACGGGTGACAGGGATATACTCCGTGTTGTTGCCCCCTTTTATGCCTTCAGGGGTGTAGTTGTGGCAAACCCGGTCTTCTATCCCGATGTGACACGGTCCAACAGGCGGAGGCTCATCAACTTCGTCAAGAATGTCCTGAGGACGAGGAGCTTTGACCCTAAAAGGGTGAATGAGTATATTAAGTGATATTATGGGTAAGGATAGAATAGGGGTTGCGGACCTGAGAAAGATAGGGAAGAGACTGAAGGAGGAGATGCCCTCCCTGGTGAGGGGGGCCTACGGGAGCGGGGCGCTCGGGAAAGGCGCAAGTGGTGACAAGACCTATCCTGTTGACAAGAGGGCAGAGGAGATAGTCTTTGAGGAACTGGAGAGGGCCGGAAAACCCGTCACCGTGATATCAGAGGAGTTTGGGATGATGGACATAAATGGTGGCGGTATGAGGCTCCTCCTTGACCCAGTAGATGGTAGCACAAACTCCATGAGTGGCATAACAGTCTACAGCACATCCATGGCACTGATTGATGGTGATACCATAGGGGATATAGATACAGGTTATGTCGTAAATCTTGTCAGTGGTGATGAGTTCCTTGCCATAAAGGGCAAGGGCAGTTTCTTAAATGACAGGTCAATAACCACCCAGAAGGACGATATCATGAGGGTGATCCTCTATGAGGCCCAGATGCCAGGCAGGGACATACCCATTATATTACCCCTCCTCTCACTCTTCAGGAGGGCGAGGTGTCTTGGCTCAACAGCACTTGATATGGCATTCCTCTCCCAGGGCTCGGTGAGCATGTTTATAACCCCTTCACCATCAAGGAGTTTTGACTTTGCAGCAGGTTATCTCCTGATAAAAGAGGCAGGAGGTATCGTGACAGATCTAAAAGGTAACGGGATAGAGGACGTCAGAATTGGCGTTGAAAGGTCAACCCCAATCCTCGCCTCAGCAAATGAGGAGTTACACAAAAAGGCCCTGGAAGTGTTGAAAGAAGAACCCTTATAGGCAGCCCCCTCACCCTCATTGAACATTGAAAATCCAAGGGATCAACACTTGAGTTTCTAAAGATTTGGAGGAAAATTACAAATTTCTTCTTGTAAATTCAGACCATCCACAACAGTAAAAGTTGCACTTACGAAGTGCAGGTTTTTTGGGTTCAACCACTCTGGGCATATCCTCGACAACACCACCGCATATCCCAATGTGAAGGAGACACTCCAGCAACTTGACGCATATAAAAAGGCGGTGATATCGAACAAGAGGGAGTCATTCTCAAAGAAGGTGCTTGAAGGTATAGGTATCCTGCAATACTTTGACATAGTGCTGGGAAGTGATAGCGTGCCTGAGAGGAAGCCCTCGCCTGTGCCTG
>MTOQ01000008.1 GCA_002011735.1 Nitrospirae bacterium JdFR-81
AAGCTTGTGTTTTTATACCCAGGAGGATATCATCTTTCACGGACATTAATTTTGATCTAACCAAAGGAACTTCGCGGACAATAACAGTGATCTAACGCGGAACCTGTGAAGGCCTGATCCCATAATGGTATAATTCATGTATGGGAAGGGATGAGCTCGGTGAAATATTCAGAAGGTATAATGTGAGGATTGCCTATCTCTTCGGTTCTCAAAGAGACAGGGGGATAGCCTTTATAGATGGAGAATCAATAAAACCCGAAGAGGGGCATGATCTTGACATAGGCGTGGTCTTCAATAAATTGCCCCTTAACAGGATGAATATATACGGTGAGCTCTATGCAGACCTCTCCTTCTTCTTTGAGCCATTCAATATAGACCTCGTCTTCCTCCAGGAGACTGACAGCCTCTTCCAGTTCGAGGCAATAAAGGGGACCCTCATATATCATGATGATGAGGACTTCCTTGATGAATATGAAGAGACGGTGATGAAGAAGGCCGAGGATATGGCTTATAAAAAGAGGGATTTTGAGAAGGACTTCTTAGAGGCCATAAGGGATGGTTATTTCGAGGTTAAACGTAGATAAGATAGAAAAAAATCTATCCCTCATCCAGGAGTTTATTTTAAAGCTGAGGAGGCTGTCCACACTTCCATTAGATGAATTCCTTTCAGATTACAGGAACCCTGCCTCGGCCGAGAGTTATCTGAGGCGTTCACTTGAGGCCATATTTGACACAGGGAGACACATCCTCGCAAAGACCTATGGATTTAAAGATCTTGAATATAAGGTCATCGCAAAAGAGCTTGGAGACAAAGGGGTTGTGGACAGAGAATACTCAAGGGTACTTGTAAAGATGGCTGGATACAGGAACAGGATGGTCCATCTGTATCATGAGATCTCAAGTGAAGAGATATACAGGATCATGAGGGATCATTTGCCCGATATCGAAAGGTTTATAAAGGAGATGGGCCGTTTTCTTGAAGATTATAAAAAGGGCATATAAAATATAGAGGGCGATGGGGTTCGCCTTTAATCGCCTGTGAGACAGGCTGATGACCCCTACTGATCTCATAGAGATTGGTAGGGGTTTTATTTCTGGAGGGATTCAGTGGGTTTTAATTACAAACAGCTCAAGGATGACCTCATCTCATGCATAGATGATATGCTCGGGATCGAGAACATCCCCGGATGTCCATGCGAGGAGCTCAGGGAGAAGCTCTCCAGCAATGTCTTCAACCTGGTGATACTGGGACAGTTCAAGAGGGGCAAGACAACACTCATAAATGCACTGCTTGGGGCAGAGATACTCCCTACAGGTGTGGTGCCCCTGACATCCATACCCACTATCATAGAACATGGGGAGGCATTGAGGATAAAGGTCTTCTTCGAAGATGGAAGGGTGAAGGAGATAAGACCGGAAAACCTTCATCTATATGTCACTGAAAAGGGTAATCCAAGAAATGAGAAGAATGTCAGGGAGGTAATCATAACCTACCCATCGGGATATCTGAAGGACGGTGTGAGGCTGATAGATACACCTGGGGTTGGCTCCGTCTATCAGCATAACACCGATGTCGCATATATGTATCTACCCCGCTCAGACGCAGCGATATTCATGCTCTCCGTTGATCAGCCCGTGAGTCAGTCAGAGACAGAGTTCCTGAGGGATGTAAGGGAGTATGCAGACAGGATATTCTTCCTCCTGAATAAGATAGATTATGTAAGGGACAGGCATGAGCTTAACGAGTCTATTGACTTTACAAAGAGGACCCTCATGGAATGTATGGGCTCTGACATAAGGCTCTTCCCTGTATCTGCTCGGCTTGGCCTTGAAGGCAAGCTCTCAGGCTCAGAGGAGACCATCGAGAGATCGGCCCTGCCCTATTTCGAAGATGCCTTAAACAGGTTCCTGATGGAGGAGAAGGCAAGGGTGCTGATACACTCCGTATCAAACACCCTCAACAGATATCTCTCACAGGCATTGCTTGAGATAGAGCTTGAGATGAGATCACTCTCAACACCCGTAGAAGAACTGAACAGGAAGATAGACCTCTTCAAGAGGAAGAAGGACGAGGTGATGAGACAGAAGAGGGAGTTTGATATCCTCCTTGATGGCGAAATCAAGAACATTATAGATGAGGCAATAGACGGGGACCTATCACGGTTCAAGGAGGAGCTTACAGACAGACTCCTGCCAGAGGTGGAAAGACTATTCAACGAGAATAAGGGACTGAGTGGAAGGAGGTTGAATAAGCTCCTTGAGGAATACGTCATTGATGAGGTAAAGAATGCCTACAACAACTGGCGTGGAAGGGAGGATGGAAAGATATCAGCCCTCTTTGAACAGGTATGCAATCGTTTTGCACAGAGGATAGACAGGATAGTGGATGAGATCCTGAGGTTCTCATCCGAGCTCTTCTCCATACCCATTGAGATAGGCAGTATCGGTGAGGTATGGAGCACAGGGTCAGGCTTCTATTACAAGTTCAAGGATGAGCCTGTCTCGCTTGAACTGCTGAGATCCTCTCTGGTATTCGCCCTGCCAGGATTCATCAGCAACCGCATGATAATAAGGAAGATCAGGGAGTTCCTCCATGAGATGATAGACAAACAGGGGGGACGGGTGAGGTTTGATTTTCTTGAGAGGCTCCAGAGGGGTAAGCTTGACTTCCGCTGGAAGATGCTCCAGAGGATAGAGGCAACCATTGAGGGCATAGAGTCTGCGATACACAAAGGCATAAAGGAGAGGTCAAGGGGTGAGGTGGCAGTGGACCAGAGGAAGAGAAGCTGTCTTGAGGCGATAAACAGGATAAATGCCCTGAGGGAACGGATCATGGGGATACAGGAGAGGCTCAAGGGCTAAGGGACCATAATGGTCGGCAGCTCAGAGAGCGTTGCAACCCGAAAGGACACACTCCCATGTATCAGTTCATCCATGGGCCGTCTACCGGATGTGCCTGTGATTATCATGCTCACTCCCCTCTCCCGTGAGAATCTTATTATCTCCTCAACCGCCTCACCTGAGCCAACATGCATCTCTGCCTCAATCCCTGCCGAGCCAAGGATATCGCAACACCTGCTGAGTTCCTCCCTACACACCTCCTCTTCCTTCACCATGCCCTCCTTGTCCTCAGGGACTATGCTGTGAAACACATATACCCTCTTCACCACACCCTTTAACCATTTGAGAAACTCAAGCGCCCTCTTTGATGGCCCGCTCCAGTCAAAGGCGAGCATGGGTGCATCAAATATCCTATCATTTGTCCGTGTAAACTCTGTCCCGTCTATCTCATAATGCACCATATACTTATTCATCAGCGAAGGGATGCCAAGACGGGAGGCGACCTCAAGGGCATGGGAGCCAACAAAGAACCTCTCGGAGAGGGTCTTCTTCGTCTTTCCAAGCACCACCATATCCACCCCCTCTGACTCAGCGATATGGATTATCCTCGGGACCAGCCTTCCAACCTCGATCACCACCCTGCTCCTGATACCTGCCTTGTCAATCGCATCCTGCCAGTCCTCAAACCTTATCCTCGCCTCCTCCCTCAGCCTCTCCTCCTCCTCCTTAAGATATCCACCAAACGGGACAAAACCAACCTCCTCAACAGGGATTATATGGCAAAGGACTATCTCCCTCAGGCCTGCATCCCTGAGCACAAGCAGGGATTCAAGGCAGTGAAAATCGAGCGTCTCAAAGCCTGTTGGAAAGAGTATCTTGCTCAAAGGCATCGCCCCATCCTCATATAAAGAATATGATCGTAACGATAATGAATATCGGCATCAGTATCGCTGTTGAGTATTTTAGCATATAACCGAAGAAAGTCGGCATCCTCACGCCCGACTCCTCTGCGATGGAGCGGACCATAAAGTTTGGTGCATTACCAATGTATGTGTTTGCACCAAAGAACACAGCCCCGATGGATATGGCCTTCAGGTAAAGCCCCTTCTCATTGATGAGGTGGATGACCGCCTCATGGGGTGCGATGCCTGGATAGAACCTGCCTATAGCGGTATTGAGAAAGGTCAGATATGTCGGTGCATTATCAAGGAAGCTTGAGAGTATGCCAGTGATCCAGAAGTAATGGAACGGCTCCCTTACCGCATTCATTATGAATGAGAGCTCACCCTTTGGCCCTGCCCTGAGTATCTCAAGACACGGCATCATGGTGACAAAGATACCAGCAAAGAGTATGGCAACCTCCTTCATCGGAAACCATGTAAACTCGTTCTCATCCCTGATCTCTCCACTTGTGGATATGAGTGATACAAAGATTATGACAACAAGCACAACATCCCTCACTATATCCTGCATGGCGATATGGACACCAAGTATAGAGACATCTCCAAGCCTCACTATACCGCTGAAGAGCACCGCACCAACTATCAGTATGATAAGTATGATGTTATGGATACCATATATCTTTAAGGCCTCTGCTTCCTCCTTCTTTGGCACAACCCCCTCCCTCCTGTAGAAATAGCTGTCCATCAGGAAATACATCACCAGTAATATACCCGAGACCAGAAGCATCTCCTCAATGAGGCTGAATGTCCAGAAGAACGGGACACCCCTGAGAAAGCCAAGGAAGAGCGGAGGGTCTCCAAGTGGTGTGAGGGAGCCACCTATGTTTGAAACAAGGAAGATGAAGAAGACCACCATGAATGTCCTGTTCTTCCTGTGGTTGTTTGCCCTGAGGAATGGCCTTATAAGGAGCATTGATGCTCCTGTGGTCCCCATCCATGAGGCGAGTGCGGTGCCTATTATAAGCATAAATGTATTGGCAGAGGGTGTGCCCTTTAGAGTGCCCTTTATGAGAATACCCCCTGATACTGTATAAAGTGCTGTGAGTATTATGATAAAGGGAATATAGTCAGCAAGGATTATCTCAAGGAACTTATGCAGTGCCTCTGCCCTGTATATAATAAGGAATGGTATGAGGATGGTAAGTGCCCAGAATAGTGAGACCTTACCAAAATGGTGGTGCCAGAAACGTGGTGCAAAGAGGGGAAACAGGGCGATCGACAGCAGCATACCCAAAAAGGGTATTATGCTCCATAATGACAGTGTCTCACCGAACTCCATGGATCATCTTCTCCTCCGGTCAAAAGACATTAGCTTCTAATATATCATAAATATCCAAGGTTTAACTTGCCCTGAAGGGTATGATAGAATTAGAAAATTCAGAAGGGAGGAGGAACCATGATAAAGGAAGCCATAAAGATGCTCACACAGGGTATGAACCTCTCAGAGGAGGAGATGGCCGGTGCGATGGGAGACATAATGGAAGGAAGGGCCACAGATGCCCAGATAGGCTCATTCCTCACTGCGCTCAGGATAAAAGGGGAGACCATCGAGGAGATTACGGGTGCTGCAAGGGTCATGAGGGAGAAGGCAGCAAGGATAAAGGCCCCTGAGGGCACTGTAGACACATGCGGGACAGGTGGAGACCTTGCACATACATTCAACATCTCGACAACAACGGCCATTGTGGTGGCTGCCGCAGGGGTGCCTGTTGCAAAGCACGGGAACAGGTCTGTATCAAGCCGCTCTGGAAGTGCCGATGTGCTTGAGGCCCTTGGAGTAAAGATAGACCTTGGGCCAGAGAAGGTGGAGAGGTGTCTCGGAGAGACAGGCTTTGGCTTTATGTTTGCACCCATCTTCCATCCTGCGATGAAGTATGCGATAGGGCCAAGGAGGGAGATGGGTATAAGGACGATATTCAACATACTCGGACCCCTAACAAACCCTGCAGGCGCTGAGAACCAGATCCTTGGTGTGTTCAGTGACAGGCTCACAGAGACCATGGCGCATGTGCTTGGCAACCTTGGCGCAACCCATGCATTCATAGTCCATGGAGAGGACGGGCTTGATGAGATAACAAATACAGACAGGACCAAGGTGTCTGAGTTGAAGGACGGGAGGGTCGAGACCTATTTCCTTGAACCAGGAGACTTCGGCCTGCCTGTTGCAGATGGCAAGGATCTGCAGGGTGGCTCGGCAGAGGAGAATGCCAGAATAACCCTTGAGATCCTCCGAGGGGAGAAGGGACCCAGAAGGGATATCGTTGTCATGAACTCTGCCATAGCACTAATGGCAGGGGGCAGGGCAGCAGACATAAGAGAGGCAGTGGAGAGAATCAATGAGACGATAGACTCAGGCCTGGCGATAAAAAAGTTAGAAGAGATAAGGGATATAACGAATAAGATTTAGTCTGCTGTAGACACCTGATTTTGATTTAAGAAGCCTTCTCTTCACTTTGACCCTGCACATGTATGGAGAAATGACCCAACAATCTCCACTGCTGAGATGGCAAGTTCTGAGTCCAGAATATCCAGGTGTTTTATACCCTCCACAAACCCTGGCCTTAGAAGCTCTATCCTCTTCTTCTTAAGAGTCTCAATCCTGCCGGAGTATATGTCAAGGAAGGTCTCTGCTTTGTAAAACATCTTTTTATAGCTATCTCAACAAAGGTTAGGAGCCACTATGAAGTCAATCTCACCACTCTCTCCACTGTATTGTTCAGTCTCGGTGTAAGAGTGGAGCATAAGAACGGTTCCACCGCCAACAGTCCATCTATCCTGCGGTATCTTGCCCGAATCAAGAAAGAGGAAGGCAAGTCTGAGAAG
Organism: Nitrospirae bacterium JdFR-81; assembly: GCA_002011735.1. Lineage (GTDB taxonomy): Bacteria > Nitrospirota > Thermodesulfovibrionia > UBA6902 > UBA6902 > JdFR-81. The sequence continues at coordinate 6,627 of MTOQ01000008.1, forward strand.
GCCTCTCCAATCACAGTTTGCACTATTCAATCATCAACATCTCCTCGAGGTTTCTGTTTATAATATCTCCGCAATTCTTCACGAGACACCCTGTATCTTTCCATAAATTCGTAGATGGCAGATATTGGCACCTCGGTAAAGAATACATAGATATGCTCCCTGAACTCATCAGGCAGGAGACCCTCTTTGATCAATCCTGCAAGGGCATCCTCTGTTATGGTATCTTTAAAAGATGCGTTTACCGTTGAATAGACAATGGACATAGTCCACCTTTTCGAAATTTATTATACCACTTTTGTTTTTTAGAAGATATGACCACCTGTAAAATACAAGGGGGTCATTGGTTGAGACATAGTATCCACCCTTATTAAGACTTTTTGGGAAGAAAATCTGAAAGATATCTATCATCCTGTCAAGATCCATCACTGGAAACA
>MTOQ01000010.1 GCA_002011735.1 Nitrospirae bacterium JdFR-81
TCAGTCTTATTGACTTGCTTTCTTGTAGACACTACAATATTTCCAAGGCGAGAGAACCTGACTTACAACACTCTCTATTTTAAGCGGACAGTAGTGATATACACTCTTGTTCTCTCCAAAGTATACCTTTTTTCTGCCTCCTAAACCTTTATCCATCATTCTGAGAATATCAAGCTCTTCCTTTTAGGATTGAAAATCCTAGTGCTGATGCGAATAAAGATAGGGCTATTTCCTCGGAAGGATAAAGTAGAAGTTGTTTCCATAAGGGGTTGGTTCATAGCCCACAACACCGTTATGCAGTTCTATGACATTCTTTATAAAGGCAAGACCATGTCCTGTGCCAGGTTTATCCACTGAGTTCTTCCCTCGATAACCCTCTTCAAACAGCTGATCACGATCTTCGGGTGGTATATGCGGCCCTGTGCTGAAGACATTGTATTTGATCCCGTCGATACCAGGGCCGAAGTAGTTCTCAAGGACCTCGTGGCCGTAAGAGACATACTTCTTCCTTCCACTCTCTGTCTCGACCTCCTGTGTGTACTTAAGGGCATTTGAGAACAGATTTGCATACACCTGGGCCATCAGGCCGATATCCACAACCGCTATGACCTCTTCCTCTGGTATCCCGCTCAACTGGTCATCAATGGTTATTCCTGCCGCCCTGAAGCGTTCGAGATACCGCTCAAGCTGTGGCTGGATGATATCCCGTTTCATATTACAGGTCTTTGTCCGGAGGACGAGACGGCCCTGGTCGAAATGGCTCTTCCTGAAGAGGGTCTCTATGAAGAGACTCATATTCTTATAGTGCTTCTCTATGTTCTCCAGCTCCATCCCGAGTCCCTGATTCACATCGTCAAGCTCTTTGATGATAGCCTCAAGGCATTTCTCGTCACATGAGCCAGCAGACAGATACCTTGAAAGCCTCTCCTCTATCTCCATGTTCTTCATCACCTTTGCCCTGAGGTTCCTCAGGAATAGCTTATATACCATGTTAGGGACTATTATGTTGTGTTCGATATCTGTGACAAGGGAACGGATGAAACGGAGATGCTCGACATTCTTTTCGGCAAGGAGCCTGTTGTGGAAGTTAAACCCGATACGATTGGCGTATTTCTCAAAGAAGAGCATCTTGTGGGCATCCCTATCCCTTATCGGATATACCTCAAGCAATCCGATGACGTCCTCCTTCACCTCAAAGGGCAACTGATCAATCAATGTCCTCTTGCCGCGTATGGTCAGTATCAAGACCTCTTCGTTTATGAAATAGGGATGATCAGCAGGCCTGAGATGTTCGGGTGGGCATTTATACATCTCGTGACCGTGGTGATCGGTCATGGCAACAAGGACGAGCCCCCCCTTCGATAGATCGAGCAGATACAGACAGGCATCGAGACCGAAGAAGCCTTTTGGTATCGCCACACACAGGTCATAAAAATATCCTATATCGTCAAACTCCTGTGCAAGGTCAAAGAATGTCTTGAAGGCATCATTCTCGATCTGAGAGAAGTTGTATTCCCTGTAGTCTGCCTTCTTGGCCTCAATCCGTTCATATATGTATCTCAACCTCTCCATCTCCATGGTCATTTATATCCCACGACCTCTGGGATCTGTTATTCTGAACCTCTTTCGGGGCTTATGCCCTTCCATAGATCGCAACCATCTCGGATATCTCCTTGGAGAGCCCATCGGTAAGCCGTTCGGCCTCAAGCCTCCACCTCCAGTTACCATCCTTCCTTGCAGGCCGGTTCATCCTCGCCCATTCCCCAAGGCCAAGGAAATCCTGCATGGGGATGACAACCATATCAGCCACAGACATCATGGCAAGCCTTATGAGGTCCCAGTGAACGGTCCTCTCGGTAACCTCCTTCCCCACATACATCGAGAGCCTCTTCCTGCCATCTGGAGAGAGCTCCCTCCTGAACCATCCCTTTACTGTATTGGTATCATGTGTTCCTGTATATACAACACAGTTCTTTGCATAGTTATGGGGTGCATAGGGATTGTCTGCCGTCTCCCTGCCAAAGGCAAACAACAGCACCCTCATGCCAGGAAAATCAAACAGGTCTATAACCTCCCTGACATCAGGCGTGATAAACCCCAGGTCTTCTGCTATCATGGGAATCTCCTTGAAATGCCTGAACATGGCATTAAAGAAATCGATGGCAGGCGCCTGTATCCACCTGCCCCTCTCTGCTGTCCTGTCACCTGCCCTCACCTCCCAGTAGGCGACAAAGCCACGAAAGTGGTCAAGCCTGAACATGTGAAACAGCCTGAGATTGTGTTCAAACCTCCTGACCCACCAGGAATATCCTGTCTCTCTGAGGCCCTTCCAGTTATATACAGGATGCCCCCACAACTGACCTGTCGAGCTGAAATAGTCAGGGGGTACCCCTGCTACCACAACGGGGTTTTTGTTGTTATCAAGCTTGAAGATGTATGAGTGCACCCATACATCAGCACTATCATAATTCACATAGATGGGCACATCCCCTATTATCTGGACACCTCTACCCTCGCAGTATCTCTTTAGCTTATGCCACTGATTGAAGAACAGGAACTGAAAGAATGCTTCTTTTATTATAGCATCCTCAAGCCTTTCCCTCCATATATCCAGGCTATTTGCGTCCCTCTCCTTCAACTCCCTCGGCCATCTGCTCCATTCAGCACCGCCGAAGTGCCTCTTCAGTGCAATAAAGAGGCAGTAGTCATCAAGCCAGTATGAATGCTCTTTACAGAAACTCTTGAACACACGATCCTCTCCCAAACCGTGTCTGTTTATCTCGTAGGCCATATCGAGCATCCTGTACTTATCCCTGCTCACAACCCTATATTCAACCCTTCTCTTATTATAAGAACGGAAAGGCCTGATATCGGCCTTTGAAAGGACCCCATCATCCACCAGCCTCTCGGGACTTATCAACAGGGGATTGCCAGCAAAGGCTGAAAAACTGCTGTATGGTGAATCTCCGAACACCCCGCATGTAGGACCCAGTGGCAGGATCTGCCAGAACCGCTGCCCTGTCCCTGAAAGAAAATCAACAAATCTGTATGCACCGTTGCCCAGGTCACCAACACCATAGGGTGATGGAAGGGATGTGATGTGTAAGAGTATACCGCTACCCCTCCTCATTATAAGCCTTTACAATATATGAAAGGGTGCCTTGGTCTCACAAGCTCAGAGGTGCTCTATCTCGTCCTTCTTCTCCTGTTTCTCCTTCAACATCCTGTCAATGTACTCTTTTGCAGCATCTCTACCGCCAAGACCAAAGGCTATGGCAAGGGCGAGCACGATGCCACCAAAGATTATCGCAAAGGCGATAAGCACGGTATCCTTACCTATACCAAGGAGCTCCAGTGCCATGGCCACCGCCATGATGAATACCGTATACTTCACAAGCCTTCCCACAAGCCCTGACACGGCAAGACCTGCATTGACCGATGCTATAAGGGCTGCCCTGCCGAGGAAGTTTCCAAAGAGATAGCCAAGAAAGAGCAGGATACCTGCAACGATCACATTTGGAAGATACAGAAGGAATGTGCTGAGGATGTTCTCAACGGCAGGGACCTGGAAGGCATTGAGTCCCATTATGACAAAGGTGATAAGGACTATCCAGTAGATCAGTTTTCCAAGCAGCCTTGAGAACGGCTCTTTTATACCACTCCTGTGAAGGATCTGCACCAGTCCTGACCTCTCACTGAGATGATCAAGCCTCAACACCTGTCCTGCCCTTGTTATAATGACCCTCAAAAACCATGCGACAACCAGGCCGAGTATGATGAGCACAATCCCTATCAATATGTTCGGCAGGAAACCTGCCACCCTCTCAAGAAAGCTCCTGAACTGTTCTATAATGATGTCCTTCATCTCTCCCCCCTTAATCCCATCTCTCGATGAGGTATGTTTTTAGTCTCTCAAATGTAACGCACAGGGCCTCGAGCCTCTCCTCCACCTGACTGGCATTGCTGTCAGCCATATCTATAACGAGCGAGGCCACCTTACCGAGATAGAGTGGTGTGAGTGTCTTCAGGATATGCTCCTTGCTCATAACCTTTTTGTGCCAGGCCACCGCATAGTCATAAATCACACGCGCCCACAGCTCATCATCTATTGAGAACGGGCTTGACTTAACCGTCTCCTTCACCCCATCAAAACTCTCCTCACTCAGTATCTCCCTTATGATATCGCCAAGCTCCTTTATACCAAGCTTATACATATCGATCATACGGTCTATATTAACATGCACAGGCTCAAGTCCAACAGAGAACTGGAAACCAAACATGGGTATAGGGCTCGACCCTCTCACCCTCTTCCATTTATCCTCATACTCCTCCATCAACATGAACAGGGCACTGAGGACCTGTGTAAGCATGGCTGAAAGGTCAGATGAGGGCTCTTTCGGGGCGTGGATCTTTGCCCCAAGGAATGCCTGACAGACCTTGAAACCATTCGCCACAGCGGTCGTGGTCATCCAGATGTCAATACCAAACCTTGCGACATCGGACTCCCATACGTCCTTTGCAAGATAGAACTCAGCCAGCCTACCTGAGAAACCAAAATCTCCACCTATCGGCTGTCTTATCCGTCTACCATACAGTGCCCTTGTCACAGGATAGACAATGCTGTTGGTGATTGTACCATCATACTTGTGTCTTAGGTAGTATGGCGAGACAAAATCGAAACCATGCTCAAGCACCGGCCTTATGAGGAGTTCTATCCATTCAGGTGTGATGCTCCTGAGATCCGCATCAACCACCGCACAAGCCCTGACACCAAGTCCCCTTGCGATCTCAAATATCGTCCTGAAGGCGCTACCCTTACCAGGGATCCCATGGTAAGGGGTGACTATCTTGGAGAGGAGGGTCTGCCTCTGATTTATCAGGAGGTGTTCAAAGTCATCGATCATCGTCTTCTCCACTATCTCCCTTGTCCCATCGGTTGACCCACCATCTGAATTAATGAGGATGGCCTTTTTATCTGGAAAGTACTTTGCAAAACCTGCCTGAACAGCCCTCACCACATGCCCTATTGTATCGGCATTGTTATAGCTTGGTATGCCCACGAGTATATCCGCACTACCTATCTCCTTCAGTCTACGGCTGATCTCCTCCCTTAACAAAACTGTATTTATCTCTATATCACCCCTTTCAAGGAGCTATCCTTCTCCGCCAAGACCTACCATCCGTTATAATGGACCCTGTCCTCACGGTATCTATCCACACGCCTCGACTCTTCTGCTGGATATCCTATCGGGATAAGGGCAAAGGGGATTATGCCCTCAGGGATGCCAAGGAGCCTCCTGAAGCCCTCCGCCCTCTCCTGTCTTGGATATACACCACACCAGACCGCACCAAGCCCCTTTGCATGAACAGCAAGGAGGATATTCTGTGTGCACGCAGCACAATCCTGCACCCAGTAGCCCTTATGCTTTTCAAGGCCAGGGTCTCCACATACAAGGATGGCAACAGCTGCATCCCTTGCCATCTTCGCATGGGGATGTATCTCAGAGGCCCTTTTAAGAAGGTCTTTATCAGTGATAACCACGAAGTGCCATGGCTGCTGGTTCCCTGCAGATGGTGCGCTTGTGCCTGCAGCGATGATCTCCTTTATCACCTCGAGCGATACAGGCCTGTCAACATACTTCCTTATGCTCCTCCTTGTATGAATAAACTCAAGCAGATCCATCACAACCTCCTCTTCTGTATTAATCCTTTACCGTAACTTATAATATAATTATAGCCAATTCATGAAAAACTTACTCTTTTATATATGGATCCTCCTTCTTACAATCTACATCATAAGCCCTGTTGATGCGTTACCACCCTCCCTTCTTGATGATCTTGTCGTCCTGGCCATCCTCGTCTATCTCATCTACAAAAACAGCAGGAAGCATCCGCACGAGGGACACACATTTAGAGAGGAGGCAACCACTGATGAGAATCTCACATTTGATGATGCCTGCAGGGTGCTCGGTATAAGGCCTGATGCACCCGCTGAGGAGATAAAGAGGGCCTACAGGGAGAAGATCGCTATGAACCATCCTGACAAGGTCAGTCATCTGAGCAGAGAGCTTCAGGAAAAGGCAAAGGAGCTGACCCTCAGACTCAACAGGGCCTACGAGATAATAAAAAGATACAAAGGTATTGATTAGGGCTGAACCCTGAATCTCTGAGTCTTCCTTGACAGGTGTTAAAGTTTATGATATTTATGTTGAAAGAGTATTGTGTTATTACATGAATACGAGTTTTTATAATGCCTCAACATTTAAGGTTAACAGGAGGTCTGTATGACGCAAAAATACTATCTCTCAAAGAGTGTAAAGTTTCAGCTTATGCTTCTCATAGTGGTGATCCTGTTATCAACCGGTCTCTTGCTGATAATCAAGGAATCCTTTGCAATAGACCTTCCAGGGCTAATACCTCTCGCGGTAATTGATGCCATTGGTGTCTCTATAATCATCTGGAGGATCAGGACCCCAATGATCGAGATATCAGACACATGGATTAAGGTTGGTGTCCCCTTCTTCTTCAGGTGTGAGACTGCTCGATGGAGTGAGATAGAGGGGATGGTTATAAACGAGATAAGCACCTTCGGATCGAAACACAAGGTGATAAAGCTGCTTCTCAAGTCAGAGGAAGGGACAACAAAAGAGGTGATGTTCAACACAAAGGCAATCGAGAGATCAGAAGAGGTCATAACAAAACTCAGAGAGAGGATACCCGAGAAGAGATACGAGGATGTAATACAATCACTCCACTTTCAGCCTCCTGGACAAAAAGAGATCAAATACAGAGGATGGATCACTACTGTCCGCTTAAAATAGAGAGTGTTGTAAGTCAGGTTCTCTCGCCTTGGAAATATTGTAGTGTCTACAAGAAAGCAAGTCAATAAGACTGATTC
>MTOQ01000065.1 GCA_002011735.1 Nitrospirae bacterium JdFR-81
GAGGCTTCTTCTTTATCCCTGGGGACGAAGGGTCTGATATTCCTCCTCTTCCATGGTTTATTATTCGCAGGGTGGATACTATGTCCTAACCGGAAAGAGTACTCGGCTTGACAATGAAAAAAGGAAAAGATATATTAAATTATATAGAGGTTGTTAAATGTTCGAAAAGTTTACCGAGAGGGGCAGGAAGATAATCATATATGCTCGTGAGGAGGCTGAAAAAAGGAGGAATGACTATCTTGGCACCGAACACATCCTACTTGGTCTTATAAGAGAAGAGAATAGCCTGCCGGTAATGATCCTCAGGAAGATGGGCCTCTCGCCTGAGGAGCTCAGGATCGAGGTAGAGAGGAACCTTCCAACTGGCTCAAACATCCTCACCTTTGGTGATATCCCGTTCACCCCAAGGGCAAAGAAGGTGATAGAGCTCGCCGTTGAAGAGGCGAGACTGCTCGGACATGGATATATAGGTAGCGAGCACCTCCTCATCGGCCTTATAAGGGAGGAGGAGGGTATTGCAGGCAAGATCCTCAGGAGTCTCGGAGCCAACCTTCTTGGTGCCCGTCAACTTGCGATAAACCTCTCGATGCGTGGTGTTTATCAGACCGGCAAGGGCAGGAAGAGTCACACACCTGCCCTTGATGAGTTTGGAAGGGACATCACACAGCTTGCAAGGGAAGGCAAGCTCGATCCTGTTGTTGGTAGAGAGGACGAGATAGAGCGTGTGCTGCAGATACTGGGCAGAAGGGTCAAGAACAATCCCGCGATCATAGGGGAGTCAGGCGTTGGAAAGACTGCGATCGTTGAGGGGCTTGCCCAGAGGATCGTGGCAGAGGATGTGCCTGAGGCCCTGCTTGACAAACGGATCATCAGCCTTGACCTTGGTGCCCTAATAGCAGGCACAAAGTACAGGGGCCAGTTCGAGGAGAGATTGAAGCTGGTGATGAAGGAGATCATCCAGTCAGACAATGTGATCCTCTTTATAGATGAGTTACACACCCTTGTTGGTGCCGGTGCAGCAGAGGGTTCAATCGATGCCTCGAATATGCTGAAGCCTGCCCTCTCAAGGGGTGAGATACAGTGCATAGGGGCGACCACACCTGATGAATACAGGAAGTATATCGAGAAGGATGGCGCCCTTGAGAGGAGGTTCCAGCCCATCTATATCCAGCCACCAACTGTTGAACAGACCATAGAGATATTGAGGGGCCTCAAGAGTAAATATGAGACGCACCATCGTGTCAAGATAACCGATGCAGCGATCAGGGCATGTGCAATACTTTCTGATAGATACATAACAGACAGGTTCCTTCCTGATAAGGCCATCGATGTGATGGATGAGACAGGTGCAAGGATCAAGCTGAAGAGGTTCACGATGTCTCCAGAGTTGCGCGAACTGGAGAAGGAGCTGAAGAGGTTGCAGAGGGAGAAGAATCTCTACCTGAAGCTCCACGACTATGAGCGGAGTGCCGCAGAGAGCAGTGAGGAGGAACGTTTAAAGAAGCTGTATGAGAACCTCTACAGGAGGTGGCGTGAGAGACAGCGGAACGACATCCCTGTAATGGATGAGGATGACGTGACCTATACGGTCTCCAAGATGACAGGCATCCCGCTGTATAAATTGGAGGAGAAGGAATCAGAAAAGTTATTGAGGATGGAGGAGGAGCTCCACAAGAGGGTTGTTGCACAGGACGAGGCGATTAAGGCGGTGTCAAGGGCCATAAGGAGGTCAAGGGCAGGTCTGAAGCCGAGGAAGAGGCCCATAGGCTCATTCTTCTTCCTTGGTCCCACAGGCGTTGGGAAGACAGAACTGGCAAAGGCACTGACGGAGTTTCTCTTTAATGACGAGAACGCCCTCATAAAGATCGATATGTCAGAGTACATGGAGAGGTTCAACGTCTCAAGGCTCACAGGTGCTCCCCCTGGGTATGTGGGTTATGATGAAGGTGGTCAATTGACCGAGCTTGTCAGGAGGAAACCATATTCGGTCATCCTCTTTGATGAGATAGAGAAGGCGCACCCTGATGTATTTAATATACTCTTACAGTTACTTGATGAGGGTGTGCTTACGGATAATTTTGGTCGCAAGATAGACTTCAAGAATACCGTTGTGATTATGACCTCAAACCTTGGAACACGGTTCACTGATAACATCATGCCACTCGGTTTCCAGCGTGCCTCAGATGAGAACAAATACAGGGAGATGAAGGACAAGGTCCTGAACGAGCTGAAGAAGACATTCAACCCCGAATTCCTCAATCGGGTGGATGAGATCGTCGTCTTCCATCAGCTTGAGAAGGAACACCTCGTCAAGATCATCCACCTCCTGGTAAACGAGCTCAACAAACAACTCATGGATCATGATCTCGCCGTGGAGCTCAGTGACGAGGCGGTAGAATGGCTGATCGAGAAGAATTATCAGCCCTCCTATGGTGCAAGACCGATGCGCAGGGCCATCCAGAGATACATAGAAGATCCGCTTTCCGAGGAGATACTCAAGGGGAGGTTCAAGGATGCCAAGAAGATAAGGGTTATCCTTGAGAACGACTCCCTGCTCTTTGTTGAGAGCGAGTCCGAGGCCCTCGTAACATAGTCCTGCTCAAACCCCTTTAGCAAAAGCACCCCGTGTTTTGCTAAAATATCTGGCAGGTGTCTATGGTGCAGATCCAGTCAATGACAGGATATGGAAGGGGACACAACGCCTCCTTTAGTGTTGAGGTGCGTTCCACCAACCACAAGGCACTGGATATCCAGTTGAGCATGCCACCGAGTTTTTACCCGTATGAGGGCAGGATCAGGAGGCAGATAAGGGAGAGGTTTCAGAGGGGGCGCATAGAATTGAGGGTCACAGCAAGAGAGGCGGATTTTAAGAGACTGAGGATAAACAGGCCCCTGGCAAGGGAATATTACAAGGAGCTGAGCTCATTGATGAGCGAGCTCTCCATCCCTGGCAATATAGACATAGGCCTGTTATCCTCAATGCGTGATATATTTATCTTTGAGGAGACAGACAATACAAAAGGCTTCGAAAGGGTGCTTGCCACTGCACTTGATGAGCTGAAGAGGTCGAGGATAAAGGAAGGCAGCGCCCTTGTCTCTGATATAAAGAAGAGGCTCAGGATACTGAAGAGACATCTCAGGGGTATCGAGGCCAGACAGAAGGGGTTCTCTGACAGGGCGATGAGAAGGATGCGCAAAAGGCTCAGGGAGCTGCTCAAGGATGTCTCCATTGATGAGTCACGCATAATCCAGGAGCTTGCCATAATGATCGAGAGATCAGATATCACAGAAGAGATCGTGAGGATTAAAAGCCACATAGAGGGCATAGAGAGGCTCATAGCAACCGATGACGCAGTGGGGAAGAGGATCGACTTCTATGCACAGGAGTTACGCAGGGAGATAAACACCATAGGGTCAAAGGCATTGGATGTCAGGATATCAAACCATGTGGTGGAGATGAAACACGAGGTGGAAAAGATCAGGGAGCAGGCACAGAACCTGCAATAACCTTTATAGGGGCTTATCAAGATGAAGAAGACAGGCGGGAGAGTGGGCATAATCAACATAGGCTTCGGCAATGTCGTTGCCGCCTCAAGGATAATAGCGGTTGTGGCACCTGACTCCTCACCGATCAAGAGGCTGCGGGAGGAGGCAGCAGAGAGGGGCAAGCTGATCGATGCAACACAGGGAAGGAGGACGAGGGCGATAATCATCACCGATAGCGACCATGTTATACTATCCTCCCTGCAGGTGGAGACCATTACACAGAGGCTCTCAGCAGAGTAGATGAGGAGAAGGACTGCAAAGAGAGAAGGGACGCTGTACATCGTCTCTGCCCCCTCAGGTGCGGGGAAGACGACACTCTGCAGAGAGCTGATGAAGATCGTCCCGGGTCTCAGACCCTCGGTCTCCTACACCACCCGTCCACCAAGGAAGGGAGAGAGGAACAATGTGCATTACTCCTTTGTAACCGAGACCAGGTTCAAGAGGATGATCCAGAGGGGCGAGTTTGCCGAATGGGCAGTGGTCCATGGCAATCTCTATGGCACATCAGCCAGGAGGCTTGAAAAGACAATCAAAGAGGGATATGATATAATTCTTGATATAGATGTCCATGGTGCAAGGCAGTTGAGGAAGAGATACAGGAATGCGGTAGGGATATTCATACTTCCCCCCTCGATGCGGGTATTAAGAGAGAGGTTGCAGAAGCGCATGTCAGAATCCGACGAAGAGATTCAAAGACGGCTTGAGCGTGCGAAGGAAGAGATCGCCGAGTATAGGCACTATGATTATATAGTTATAAATGACGATTTTAAACAGGCCTTGAGGGAGCTTGAGAGCATCATCATCTCAACGAGGCTTGCCACCTCAAGGTTTGATAGCTCTATCATAGAGAGATTATAAAGGGAGGGATGAACATGGATGTAATTTCATTACCTATAGAACTGGACAAGGAGAAGATTGACGGTTATTACAGGCTTGTGGTGGCAGCAGTACAGAGGGCAAAGGACATCTCCAAGGGTGCGATACCGAGGACCCAGAGCAAGGCAAAGAAGGCGACCACAAGGGCCCTTGAGGAGATCCTGTCGGGTGCAGTCGATGTGCTTACCGGAGAGGAGGCACGGAAGGCCATAGAAGAGGAGAAGAGGCTCAGCTATAAACGGCTGATTGATGAGAAACAGAGGGAGGCCGCAGAGGATCTGAGCGAGCTCGAGAAGGATATCAAGGTCTATCTCGCCGAGAGGGGAGAGAGGGATAGCAAGAAGGTTATAGAAGAGATATTCGGCGAAGAAGCAGGATAAGTGATCAAGCAAAAGAACATCCTTCTTGGTGTCACAGGGAGTATCGCTGCATATAAATCAGCAGATATTGCACGAAGGCTTGTTCAAGAAGGCGCAACTGTAGAGGTCGTATTAACAGATCATGCCTGCCATTTTGTATCACCACTTACATTCAGTTCCCTCACGGGCAGGCCTGTTTATAAAGGCCTATTTGATGACCCCTTTGCGCATATTAATCTTGCAGATCAGGCAGATCTACTGCTCATTGCCCCTGCCACTGCAAACACCATAAACAAGATCGCATGTGGGATCGCAGATAACCTCCTTACAAACATAGTCCTCGCCTATGATGGTATCAGATTGATCGCACCAGCCATGAATCACAGGATGTATAACAATCCTGTGGTAAAGGAGAGCATAAAGAGGCTTGAGAAGAGAGGGTTTGAATTCATCGGCCCTGTTAAGGGCCCCCTTGCCTGTGGTGAAGAGGGGATGGGAAGGATGGCAGATGTGGATGAGATTATGGAGTCTGTCATAACCGCCCTTTCGCCAAAGGATTTAAAAGACAGGAGGTTCATTGTTACAGCAGGGCCTACCCGTGAGTATATCGACCCTGTCAGGTTCATATCCAATCGCTCTTCAGGCAGGATGGGTTACGAGATCGCAAGGGCAGCAAAGAGGCGGGGGGCAGAGGTCACATTAATAAGTGGCCCTTCCCCCCTGAATCCACCTTCTGGAGTCAGACATATAAGGGTCGAGACGGCCTCTGAGATGGAGAAGGCGGTCTTTAAGAATCTCAGGGGCTCGGATGTTGTGGTGATGGCAGCCGCTGTCTGCGATTTCGCGCCAGCATCTACACATAGAGTAAAACTTGAAAAAGATGAGGTTAACTCATTGAAATTAAAGAAAACAGAGGACATCCTTAAAAAACTCTCCAGGCGCAGGGGCAGGAGGGTTATTGTTGGCTTTTCAGCTGAATACGGAAGAAATATCAACAGGACGAAGGAGAAATTGAAAGACAAGGACCTGGACATCATCGTCTTTAATGATGTCTCACAAAAGGGTGCGGGTTTTGATGTTGATACCAACATCGTCACGATTATAGACAGACACGGCAAGGTAGAGGATTATCCACTAATGAGAAAAATCGAGGTGGCCAACATCATCCTTGACAAGGTCATGACCTTCCTGTAATATCCTTGCATAAGATATCAAGATGAAGATCAGACAAACATTGGCCTTAAACAGGTCAGGGAATCTGGAATGGTGGAGGTGATAAGGTGGAGATCAAGATTGAAAAACCCTCAGAAGAGATGCTCAGGAATCTCAATGTCAGTTCATGGCCCATCTGGACGAAAGAGGTCTCAAGATTTAACTGGCACTATGATGAAACAGAGCAGTGTTACATCCTTGAAGGGAGGGTAATTGTTGAGACACCAGATGGAGGGAAGGTGGAGATCAAAAAGGGCGATTTGGTAACCTTCCCCAAGGGCCTTTCATGTGTGTGGGATATAAAAGAACCGATAAGGAAGCATTATAGTTTTAAGTAAGGGTAAAGTATCATTTTAGCCACCAAAATGTATAGAATGGTGGCATGAGAAGTAATAACAAATGTCCACTTATTCTGATACATGGAGGAATTATACAGGGATTACAGCTAAGGGGTATGTGCATCGTCTTGTAGAACATAATAAAGAGGAGTTTTCTGATAGGAGGGGCGGTCATATAAAAAAAAAAAACATGATATGCCCCCAAAAGTGAGACAGGAGTTATGAGAGACTTCGCTGCAACGCACCCCATTTTTGAGACACCTGTGATGTATCATAAATGTCTTTTATGGTCTCAAGGAGTTCAGAGTCGGCTTTTCTGCTTAAAGAGGCTCCTGGGATATTGAGCTGAGTATGCAGTTGATGTATAAGCACTTTTACCTCCTGTCTGCTCAGAGATTTTTAAATGATTCTTAACGATCTGGTCAATAGAGAATTTGT
>MTOQ01000017.1 GCA_002011735.1 Nitrospirae bacterium JdFR-81
TGTTTCCAGTGATGGATCTTGACAGGATGATAGATATCTTTCAGATTTTCTTCCCAAAAAGTCTTAATAAGGGTGGATACTATGTCTCAACCAATGACCAGTATAAGTTTCATAAATACATTTATTGCCTTGTTGACAAAAAAATCCTGCCCTGCTATCTTTTATTTTACTGTTTTTTCTATATCTTTAAGGATGGTCGGGTATGTTAGAGTTTAACAAGGTATGGTTTCTTGTCCAGGTCGCAAACTTCTTAATATTGCTCGTCCTTTTGAACATCATCCTCTTCAGACCCCTTCTCAATCTCTTCAAGGAGAGGGAGGATCGCACAAAGGGCTTTCTTGATGAGGTTAAGAGGATGGATGAGGAGAAGGAGAGGGTCCTCTCGCAGATCAACAAGAGGCTTTCAGAGGCGAGCCAGGAGGCAAAGAAGGTCCGTGAGGGGTTGCGCAACGAAGGTGTAGAGGCGAATAGAAAGACCCTTGAGCTCGCCCATAAAGAGGCGATGGAGCTGACCGAAAAAGCAAGGATGGACTTGGAGGCCGAGGTGAAGAGGGCAAAGGAGAGGCTGAGGAGTGAGGTCGAGGCATTTGCAGAGGAGATCGTTAAGAAGATGGTGGGGGTATGAGAGGGAGGCTCAAGGGACAGAAGGTAAAGGCTTATATCTTGCTATTGGTTATAGCCTGCTATTTGATATTTGTTCCCATGGCCCTTGCCGTCGAAGGTGGTGAGCATCACACAACCACATGGAAGGACTGGTTCTGGCCTGTCGTAAACTTCCTCGTCCTTGTTGCAGTGCTTGTGTATTTTGGCAGGAGGCCGATCAGGGAGTACTTCAAGAAGCGGACAGAGTTGATAGAGAAGTCCCTGAGAGAGGCTGAAGAGGCCAGGAGGTTTGCCAGGAAGGCACTGGAGGAGGTTCAGGAGAGGCTCAGGAATACGGATCAGGAGGTTAAGGAGATAATAGAGGGTGCGAGGAAGGCAGGTGAGAGGGAGAAGGAGGCATTGATAGCAGAGGGTGAACGCCTGAGGAAGAAGATACTTGAACAGGCAAGGACGAATATAGAGTTTGAGCTTGAGAAGGCAAAGAAGGAGATAAAGTCAGAGGCCGCGCTTATAGCAATAGAGCTTGCGGAGAAGCAGATAAAGGAGAAGCTCGGCAGGGAGGAGCAGGAGGCATTGATAGATGAATATATACAGAGGCTATCGGCCACTGCTGATTCAAAGGATCGAAAGGGTTAGGATATGGCAGAGACCCAGGTTGCCAAGAGATATGCGAAGGTATTGATAAACACGGTTGACCTCTCTGTTGTCCCTTCCGTGATAGAGGAGCTCAGGGCGTTTGCAAGGCTGATGGATTCTGACAGGAGGCTCAGGCTTCTCTTCGGGAGCCATATATTCTCCGAGGAGGAGAAGGAGAGGGCGTTAAAAGAGGTCCTTTCATACATGAAGGCAAAGGAAGAGACAGGAAGGCTCCTTAATCTCATAATCACACAGGGCGTCCTCCATGCACTCAAGGATATAATCACTTCAGCCATCAGTCTGTATGAGGAGAAGATGAAGAGGGTGACCGCCGAGGTCATCTCTCCTGTGCCATTAAAGGCAGAGCATATAGAGACTCTCAGGTCTGCCCTGGGGGTCCTTACCAACAGGGATGTGCAGATAGACAACAGGCTCGATCCTTCCCTGATAGGGGGCTTTATTGTTAAAGTGGGTAGCACCATCTATGATAGTAGTCTGAAGGGGCAGCTCATGCTCCTCAGGGCAGAATTGACTAAATAAAAAGAGAATCATTTAGGAGGGGGTTCCATGGAGATTGCAGAACTCAAGGCAGAGGAAATAAGCGAACTGATAAAAAAACAGATCGCTGACTTTGAGAAGCGTGTTGATGTCAGCGAGGTTGGCACGGTTGTCAAGGTTGGTGACGGGATCGCCCAGATCTATGGCCTTGACAAGGTGATGGTCTCAGAGCTTCTTGAGTTCCCCAACGGTGTATTCGGCATGGCCCTCAACCTGGAGCTCGACTCTGTTGGAGCTGTCCTGTTTGGTGAGGATACCCTTGTTAAGGAGGGCGACCTTGTCAAACGCACGGGCAGGATCATGGAGGTGCCTGTAGGAGAGGAGCTTATCGGGAGGGTGATAAATGCCATAGGCCAGCCCATTGATGGCAAAGGGCCGATCGAGACAAAGGAGAGCAGGATCGTTGATGTGGTTGCGCCAGGCATTATTGACAGGCAGCCTGTTAAAGAACCACTCCAGACAGGCCTGAAGGCGATCGACTCCATGATACCCATCGGAAGGGGACAGAGGGAGCTTATAATCGGTGACAGGCAGACCGGAAAGACCGCTATAGCACTTGATACCATCATCAACCAGAAGGGTGGGGATGTGATATGCATATATGTTGCGGTCGGACAGAAGCGTGCCAATATAGTGCGTGCCGTCAAGAAGCTTGAGGAAGAGGGTGCGATGGAGCATACAATAGTGGTCTCTGCCTCAGCAAGTGAACCTGCCCCAATGCAATACATAGCACCATATTCAGGCTGTGCGATCGGAGAGTACTTCAGAGACAATGGTAAGCATGCACTCATAATATACGACGACCTCAGCAAACAGGCTGCTGCCTACAGACAGCTCTCCCTCCTGCTCAGGCGTCCACCAGGCCGTGAGGCATACCCTGGTGATGTCTTCTACCTCCACTCCAGGCTCCTTGAGAGGGCTGCCAAGCTCTCTGATAAGCTGGGTGGTGGTTCACTGACTGCCCTGCCGATCATCGAGACACAGGCAGGCGATGTCTCAGGATACATCCCGACAAATGTGATCTCCATAACCGACGGTCAGATATATCTGGAGCCCGAACTCTTTTATGCAGGTGTGAGGCCTGCGGTCAATGTCGGACTCTCTGTGAGTCGTGTTGGAGGCGCGGCACAGACAAAAGCAATGAAGCAGGTTGCAGGAACCCTGAGGCTCGACCTTGCCCAGTACAGGGAACTTGCAGCATTTGCACAGTTTGGTTCAGACCTGGATAAGGCCACCCTTGCCCAGATAGAGAGGGGCAAGAGGATGGTTGAGCTCCTGAAGCAGGATCAGTATTCACCACTGCCACTTGAGGATCAGGTTGCTGTGCTGTTTGCAGGCACACAGGGGTATCTTGATGATATACCGGTGGAGTCTGTCAAGAGGTTTGAGGCAGAGTTCTTGAGATACATGAGGGAGAGGAAGGAGGACATAAGGGCAGAGCTGAGGGAGAAGAAGAATATAGATGATGATCTGAGGGCAAAGCTTACAAAGGCCGTGGAGGACTTCAAGAAGGAGTTTTCAGCCACGGCCTGATACAGAAACTGAGAGATGCCGACCTTAAGGGACATAAAGCGAAGGATCAACGCTGTCAAGAATACGCGCCAGATCACCAAGGCGATGAAGATGGTGGCAGCTGCAAAGCTGAGAAAGGCGCAGATGAGGATGCTCCAGATGAGACCCTATGCCGAGAGGATGAACGAGGTCCTCAGGGCACTCTCTGCTGCTACCGATACAGAGATACACCCCCTCCTTGCCTTCAGGCCAAGGAAGAGTATAGAGCTTATGGTGATAACGAGCGACAGGGGGCTCTGTGGTGCCTTTAACTCAAATATCCTCAGGGCAGCGAGTCGGCTCATTCAGGAGAAGAAGGGGGAGGGCTTTGATAAGATAACCATCAGTGTGGTGGGAAAGAAGGCAAGGGATTATTTCAAGAGGCGTAATATAGAGATCAGGAAGGCATGGACAGGCCTCTCAGGCAATCTCACTTATTCAGACGCCCAGGAGATAGCAAAGGATATAATAGACAGCTATCTTGATCATGTGATGGACGAGGTCATCATCCTGTATAACAGGTTCAAGACGGTCATGACACAGGAGGTGACATCATTCAGATTACTCCCGTATACCATGCCAGAGTCACACGAAGAGAGGTTAGAGACGACATCCTCGGTATATATATTCGAGCCTTCCAGGCAGGAGATATACAACCAGCTATTGCCAAAGAATATCGAGATACAGATCTACAGCGCATTGCTTGAGTCGCAGGCCTCTGAAGAGGCGGCAAGGATGACCGCCATGGAGAATGCGACGAAGAATGCCGATGATATGATAGAGAACCTCACGCTCCAGTTCAACAAGGCAAGACAGGCAAGCATCACAAAGGAGCTGATGGACATCGTTGGAGGCGTGGAGGCATTGAAGTAACAGGGTTCAGGTGGTCAAGGATTCAAGGGGTCGGTAAATATTTGACTTGAATCCTTGAACCCTCGAATCCTTGAATCCTTAGGATAGATACGGAGGGAGGATATGAATGAAGGAAGGATAGCAAGGGTTATAGGCGCAGTCGTTGATGTTGAATTCGACAAGGAACTGCCACCCATCCTGAATGCCCTCAAGGTGGAGCAGCCGGCTGACCCCGAGAAGGGACTGCCAGAGATCAACCTTACACTTGAGGTGGCTGCCCATATCGGTGAGAATATGGTGAGGACGGTGGCCATGTCCACCACAGACGGTCTGGTGAGGGGGATGAAGGTCATAGACACAGGGCGGCCTATAGCGGTTCCTGTTGGAGAGGGCACCCTTGGCAGGATAATGAATGTGGTTGGAGACCCATATGACGAATTAGGCCCTATCGATGCAAAGGAGAGGTGGCCCATACATAGAGAGGCCCCTGACTTTACAGAACAGGAGACATCCACAGAGGTATTCGAGACAGGTGTTAAGGTGTTTGACCTCCTTGTCCCGTTTGTCAAGGGTGGAAAGATGGGGATGTTCGGTGGAGCAGGTGTTGGGAAGACGGTCATCATAATGGAGATGATCCATAACATCGCTATGGTCCATGGAGGCGTCTCCGTCTTTGCAGGAGTTGGTGAGAGGACAAGGGAGGGGAACGACCTTTATCTGGAGATGAAGGAGTCAGGCGTGCTTAATAAGACGGCCCTTATATATGGCCAGATGAACGAGCCACCTGGTGCGAGGGCGAGGGTTGCGCTTACAGCCCTTACAGTGGCGGAATACTTCAGGGATCAGGGTCAGGACGTGCTTATATTCATAGATAATATCTTCAGGTACACACTTGCAGGCTCCGAGGTCTCCGCACTCCTTGGAAGGATGCCATCTGCTGTTGGTTATCAGCCGACACTTGCCACAGAGATGGGTGTCCTGCAGGAGAGGATCACATCCACCAAGAAGGGCTCCATCACATCGATGCAGGCGATATATGTGCCAGCAGACGACCTCACAGACCCTGCTGTTGCAACAGCATTCACCCATCTTGACGGAACCGTCGTCCTGTCAAGACAGATAGCAGAGCTCGGTATATACCCCGCGGTTGACCCCCTTGACTCTACCTCAAGGATCCTTGATCCAAACATACTCGGTGAGGAGCACTATACAGTGGCAAGGAGTGTCCAGAAGATACTCCAGAGATACAAGGAACTTCAGGACATCATAGCTATACTGGGTATGGAGGAGCTCTCTGAGGATGACAAACTGATAGTTGCAAGGGCAAGAAAGCTCCAGAGGTTTCTCAGCCAGCCATTCCATGTTGCAGAGGCGTTCACCGGGACACCTGGCAAGTATGTAAAGCTTGAGGATACCATAAAGGGGTTCAAGGCGATAGTGAATGGTGAATATGATGACCTTCCTGAACAGGCGTTCTATATGGTTGGAACGATAGAGGAGGCGGTGGAGAAAGCGAAGAAGCTTGGATGGAGCAGATGATATTCGTGATTACATAATCCGTAATGTATTGAATGGATATAGAGGTGGCTGATGGAGGGCAAGATTAGACTGGAGGTTGTTACACCATACGGGCTCGTCTTTAGCGACGATGTGGATGAGATCATTGCACCCGGAAGCGAGGGAGAGTTTGGTGTGCTCCCGAACCACGCACCCATGTTTACGACCCTCAAGATCGGTATGCTGACATACAGGAAGGGTAATCACACAGGCTACCTCTTTGTCAACTGGGGCCATGCAGAGGTTACCCATGACAGGGTCCTGATACTTGCAGATAGTGCCGAGAAGGCGGAGGATATAGATGTCGAAAGGGCGCTTGCAGCAAAGAAGCGTGCCGAGGAGAGGCTGAAGCAGGCAGAGAAGTTTGACCAGGCCCGTGCAACGGCGGCCCTTGAAAGGGCGGTTACAAGGACAAAGGTTGCAGAGAAGGCCAAATAATCCTTCTATCCCAGCTTGGATCCACGATGCTCAGGCTCCTGATATTTGACCTCGATGGCACACTTGCAGATACAGCCATTGATATAACGAATGCAGTGAATTTTGCGCTCCAGCCATTTGGTGTGAGGCCATTCTCTGTGGAGGAGATAAAGGGGAGGGTCGGTTCAGGGATTACAAGCCTCCTCCATTCACTCATCCCCCCTGAATACTCTCCTGATCTTGCCATAGATGAGGCGATCGAACGGTTTCTTGGATACTATTCCGAGCATATCCTCGACAACACCACCGCATATCCCAATGTGAAGGAGACACTCCAGCAACTTGACGCATATAAAAAGGCGGTGATATCGAACAAGAGGGAGTTATTCTCAAAGAAGGTGCTTGAAGGTATAGGTATCCTGCAATACTTTGACATAGTGCTGGGAAGTGATAGCGTGCCTGAGAGGAAGCCCTCGCCTGTGCCTG
>MTOQ01000056.1 GCA_002011735.1 Nitrospirae bacterium JdFR-81
CAATAAAGACTCAAGGGGAGAGATACAATTATCAATTTGGATAGATTTTTATATGAGGCAATGAATGTTATTTCGGATAGATTCTTATGTGAGGCAACGGGCTGATCGGAAGCTGGCGGAGTATAAGAGGGGAAGCCCTGCCGTTGTTAAACGGCAGGGCATAAATTAAAACCCTATCTTCTTGCTCACCTTCTTGATGGGTGCTGACTTGCCCTCTTCATAGAGATAGTAGAAGGTAGCTTCGACAACAGCGGCCTTTGTATCCTCCTTCAGTGGAACCACGAATGTCTGTGAGTCAACCTCATGGGGTTTTAGCCCGAGGTCAATATGGGTCATGGCTGTTATATCCCAGTTGTTCAGACCGAGCCACCCCTCTTTGTTGTCAGGCATATGTAGGTCATAAACCGCATACTCTTTGCGGTTTGAGAATAGCTCCTTACCATCCTGATCCTTAACGGTCACATCCAGTGCCGTCTTAGGCATGTATACTCAGCCATGGGGTATGCCATGGCCTGAGGTGTTCTTTGCGTCCACCTTCACGACCACGGCAGGGACGATCCTGTTATCCAGATGATACACATATTCTGTAGGTTTCACATCCAACTTGAGCTCTATGCCCGTGCCTGCAAAATCGACCTCATATATGCCAGGGAATCTGTGCCGTTTACCACCCTCACCCTGCATATGGCAGTCCTGACAGGTCTTGTCTCCACCATGTGCCAGATACTCCTCCTCATAACTTGTCCATAGGGTAGGGCATATGGAGGACGGTAGGTCAGGTGGACAGCCGTGATGGCATGTGGCACAGAATTTTGACTCCTTGAAGAAGCCTGTCTTCACCGTATCAAAGCCTAATGCATCCTTGTGTGGTGGGGATGCCTCACTCTCTGGGCCATAGATGGTGTTGGGCTTTGGATTGCCATCAGGGACACCCTTCAGGTTATGACATGCAAGACAGTCTATGTTGAGCTTGGAGAGCTCCTTTATAGCTTCCTTCCTCTTTGCAGGGTCTTTATCATCAACCGCTGTTACGATCAGGTCTGCTATCTGGACGATGAGCTCCTCTGAGGCATCCTTTGCCATCGGTGCATGACAGGGGAGACACATGTCCTTAAGGTCCTTTTTCCTTGCCTCTGGAGACTTTCCGAGACCACTGAGGATGAACGTCCTCCATGTCCTCAGGACACGGGGATCAACGATCGACTTTGCATGCCACGACTTTGACCAGTTCTCATGGATCTCGTAATGGCATCCTCCGCATTGCTGGGAGTCATACATTGCGGCAAGCTCATCGAGGGTCTTGGCCTGCTCTGAATGGGCGATCCACGGGATGAGGATCAGTGAAAAGACGATTAAAGGTAGGATTAACCTTCTCATATACCCTCCTTTCTCCTTTTTATGGTTCACATAATTTAAACCAAATTGAACCAAAACTGTCAACCCTCTGTCTATGGAAGGTGGATCTGTGCAAATGATATTATAAAAAGAGGGTATCCATGAGGGATGACAAGAGGTTTAGGGTCTTTTCATTATTTGCAACCTTCCTGGTCGTCATAATCCTTTCATATAACCTCCTTCAGGGGTATCTTTTGACGGGGTTCGGGGCCTATATAAAAAGGCGGATCTACTACGAGACGGTGATATCAAAAAAGGGACTCTCATTGCACAGGGCAGAGTATTGGAGAAAGAAGGACTAAGAGTTATAATATAATTATGGGCAAGAGGGTGCGGTGTGAGCTCTGTCCTACTGAGTGTGAGCTCGACAACTACCAGATCGGTGGTTGCAGGGTAAGGATAAACAAAGAAGGTGTCCTATACAGCCTCATCTATGGCAAGCCCTGTTCCATAGCCATAGACCCTATTGAGAAGAAGCCCTTTTTCCATGTCCTGCCAGGCTCAAAGGCCTTCTCTATAGCAACCGTTGGGTGTGTGCTGGGTTGCATCTTCTGTCAGAACTGGCAGATATCACAGGCAAGACCAGAGGAGTCTGATCACTATGACCTATCGCCTGATGAGCTTGTGAGGAAGGCCATCTTTTATGGGTGTCAGAGCATTGCGTATACATATACTGAACCCACGGTATTTTATGAATATATGTATGATACCTCAGTGATTGCGAGGAGATACGGTGTCAGGAACACCATGCACACTTGCGGGTATATCAAGGAGAGGCCGCTGAGGGCGCTCTCAAGATACCTCGATGCTGCATGTGTTGACCTGAAGGCATTCACAGAGGACTTCTATGCAAGACTGTGCGGTGGAAGGCTCAGGCCGGTGCTTGATTCCATCGTCACACTCAGGGAGGAGGGCGTGTGGGTTGAGATAACGAACCTGGTGATCCCCACACACAACGATGACATGAAGAAGATCAGGGAGATGTGTAAATGGCTCCTGAATAATGCAGGCGCCGATGTGCCCATACACTTCTCAAGATTCTTCCCTTATTATAAGCTGAAGAATCTTCCACCAACACCACTGAAGACACTCCTGAAGGCAAGAGAGACGGCCCTTGAGGCAGGTCTCAAATATGCCTATATCGGCAATATAAGGAGTGCAGGAGAGAACACCTACTGTCCCAGCTGTGGGAGGATCCTTATAGAGAGGATAGGTTATTTTATAAGACAGAATAATTTAAAGGACGGAAGGTGTCCGTTCTGTAACACTGAGATCGCAGGGCTATGGGAGGCATAGGATGACGAGGAGGGACTTCTTCAGGTTCATGGTCTTTGGTGGCCTGATCGGATATCTTGCCAGAAGGCTGAGGCCAAGGCAGAGGCCAAGGAAGGCGATGTTCTGGAAGAGAGTGGGTTAGCCCATGGCCTTTCAAAGGAGTCTCTATAACCCCGCCTGTGTGATATTCCTCTGCGTCCTGCTTATTATAATAAGCCACGGATGTTCAGGGCCTGTAAAGGAGCCAGCGGTTGCAGGCTCCTTCTATCCTGCCGACAGGGATGCCCTGGCAGAGACGGTTGACGGGTTCGTCTCCAGGGCAAAGGGCAGGGATGTCAATGGGAGGCTTATTGCCCTGGTCACCCCCCACGCAGGCTACAGATACTCAGGCGGTGTGGCAGGATATGTATACAGGGAGCTAAGGGGCAGGGACATCAGGACGGTCGTCCTTATAGGCCCGAGCCACTATAGCACCTTTAAGGGGGCCTCTGTGTATAAAGAGGGGAGGATGAGGACACCCCTTGGCATGGTGAGGATAAACAGCAGGATCGCCAAGAGGCTCATCAATGAGGATGCGGATATCACATTCTATCCTGATGCATTTGAGAAGGAACACTCACTGGAGGTTCAGTTGCCCTTTCTCCAGCGTGTCCTTGAGGACTTCCAGATAGTGCCGATCCTCATAGGGACACCGACGATGAAGTCATTCAAGGCCCTGACAGAGACACTCACCGAGATCCTGAGGGAGGATGAACACGCTATACTCATTGCAAGCACTGACCTGTCACATTATCACGACTACGAGACCGCCGTGAGGATGGATCATAAGGCCATAGATGCCGTTGAGAGGATGTCCATAGAGGATCTGGAGCAATACATCCGTCAGGGTGAGGCGGAGATGTGTGGTGCCTATCCTGTGCTATATATGATGTCTGTAGCAAGGAAGCTTGGTGCGACCAATGGTGTGCTTTTTAAATATGCAAATTCAGGGGATGTCACAGGAGACAGGGGGCGCGTTGTCGGTTATGCTGCAATCGGTATATACAGGATGCCCCTTACACAGGCCCAGAAGATGAGACTCCTTGAGATAGCAAGGGAGACCATCGTAAGCTATGTCAAGGAGAGAAGGGTCCCTCAGTTCGAGATCCATGACAGGAGGCTCATGGCAAACGGAGCAACCTTTGTGACCATAAACAGACACGGGAGGCTCAGGGGCTGTATCGGGAATATAACACCGTATATGCCACTCTATAAATCCGTTATCAGGAATGCGATCCATGCATGTTCACATGATCCGAGGTTTCCGCCCATGAGCAGGGATGAACTTGAAGGGATAGAGGTTGAGGTCTCCATACTCTCTCCTCTCAGGCCCCTCAAAGATAAGGACGAGATAAGGATCGGAAGGGATGGCCTCTATATAGTCAAAGGGCGTAAGAGCGGACTGCTCCTCCCACAGGTTGCTGTGGAGTTCGGCTGGGATAGGGAGACCTTTCTAAGACAGGTGTCACTGAAGGCAGGCCTGCCAGAGGATGCATGGAAGGAGGCAAGGCTCTACACATTCACTGCTGAGGTCATCGGTGGCGACCTATATGGAGGTGGCGGTCAACACAGGCTACAGGTGGGGGCGTCCGTAAAAGAGGAAGAGTAAGACAAACACCACACCTTTGAACAATTCTATCTGTCCTGTTGTCTTGAGCCCCTCCTCCCTTATCCATAAGGCAGTAATTGTATTCTCAGACAGCGGTATGAGGATTATCGTGGAGAGATCAAGGTATCTGAAGATCATGAATACTCCAAGGCAGTAGAGTATCATCACTATCCTGTCCAAAGGCCTCTTCCTCATCCTCAACCTAACCTTAAATATCCCTGCTGCAAAAAACAGCAGTACCATGAGATAGAGCCTCAGGGATAGTTCCCCTGTCAATACAAAATAGACAGCAGGCGCTGTAATACAGAGGAGCGAAAACCCGGTTAACTCTGAGATAAGGCTGTGTTCCTTACCCATGTAGAGCAGTACGGTATAGAGTGCTATCAGGGGTATGAATATAGAGAAGACCATAATCCCATCAATCAGGAACGGGACAAGCATCAGGAGGCCAGATATGCTGAAGATGAGGAACCAGTAGATATTGGAAGTCCTCTCCATGGTGCCCCTCAATGCAGAGGCGAGGGGCTTTTTTGAGTTTATCAGCAGGGCAAGGCCTGAGATGGTGAGGGACAGCTTATAGTAGGGTATCGGGTCTTTTGATGTCTCGATACCTGCAATTATCGCAATTATGGCTGAGAGTATAAAGACAACCCATGAGCCGTGTTCTTTTACAACAGGTATCCTCACATCTACTATGATCCAACACTCATGGATAGAATGGTATGAGGGAGGTCATATCATGGCCTGATGGCATTGATGATCCTTGAGTTTGTCGTGACCTCGTCCCTGTTGACCATACCTATTACCATGGCATCAATAAAGGGACGAGAGGCCACAAATTCAATCGCCTCCCTTGCCTGTCCACTCAGTTTTCCCTCTGCAAGCACCTTCATGCCCACTATGCCCTTTGATTGTGAGTGTATCTTCTCCAGTACATCAATTACCATGCCGTATTCATCATCCCCAACCCTCTGAGATTCAGGGGTTGGCCTTGCCATCGCTATGAGCTTCTTGGGGAGTATCGTCTTTGCATATCTCCTGACGAGGTCGAGAGAGGTGAGCCTCTCATAGAGGCACAGCCTTGATGTGTCCATACAGAGGCCTGCGTGATTTATCCTCACCCACAGGAGTTCCACCTCAGGCGCCCCTGCCACTGCCCTCAATGCACCGATACCATGAGAGGAGATTCCTACTGCCCTTATCTTCCCCTGCCTTTTTAGTTCAAGCATCGTCTCAAGCGCCCCATATCTGCGATTAAACTCACCCTCTGTCCTCACTCCGTGGACAAGGCAGATATCTATATACTCAACACCAAGTGCCCTCAGTGTATAATGGAAGTCCCTGAGTGTATCATCCCTCTTTGATGTGTTGAGCTTTGTTGACAGGATGATCTCTGATCTCCTTACCTGTCTCAGTGCCTCCCTGATATGGGGATATGTCTCATACTGATGGGCAGTATCCCAGAAGTTGATACCCTGCTCATGGGCAAACAACAGTAGATCGGCAAGCTCCCTTCTATCCATCCTTGCCTGTGCACATCCGCCCAATGGGTGTGCAGTGCCTGTGCCAAACCCGAGTATGGAGACCTCTATGCCTGTCTTGCCGAGTTTTATTCGTCTCATTCAAGAGATTTGATTTTAGCAGTTCTTGCGATTAAATCACCAGGGTTTGACGGCTGTCAGTGTCCTATTACGGGGTAATACATTGGCTACACTTCACAAATTTAACTCAAACTACAATATCTCAAATTTTACTAAATACAATACATAAATGTAAAAAATCCGCGTTAGATCACTGTTATTGTCCGCGAAGTTCCTTTGGTTAGATCAAAATTAATGTCCGTGAAAGATGATATCCTCCTGGGTATAAAAACACAAGCT
>MTOQ01000091.1 GCA_002011735.1 Nitrospirae bacterium JdFR-81
TGCAGGACCTTACTCATGAACTCCCTTGTCCTTGGATGTTTGGGATTCACAAATATCTCAGGTGGCTTGCCCACCTCTATGATCTCTCCATCATCCATGAATATCACCCTGTCCGCCACCTTCTGCGCAAACCCTATCTCATGTGTCACCACCACCATCGTCATCCCCTCCCTCGCAAGGGCTATCATCACATCAAGCACATCGTTTATCAGCTCAGGATCAAGGGCTGAGGTGGGCTCATCAAAAAGCATTATCTTGGGCTCCATCGCAAGACTCCTCGCTATCGCAACCCTCTGCTGCTCACCACCACTGAGCTGTGATGGATAGGCATTGGCCCTGTGTGCAAGCCCCACCTTCTCAAGCAGCCTCATCGCCCTCTCCTCCGCCTCCCTCTTGCTCAGCCCCCTCACCTTCCTCGGTGCAAGCGTTATGTTCTTCAATGCCGTCATGTGAGGATAAAGATTGAAATGCTGAAACACAAAACCTATCTCCGCCCTCAGCGCAGTAAGGTTCGTCTTGGAGTCCGAAAGACTCATCCCATCAACTATTATCTCNCCCTCATCTATCGGCTCAAGCCTGTTGATGGTCCTCAGCAGTGTGCTCTTGCCCGCACCGCTTGGCCCACATATCACTATCACCTCACCCCTGGAAACATGGAGATTGATATTCTTCAGGGGGATACAGTCTCTGCTATATCTCTTTGTAACATTGATGAATCTGATCATCTCTTATGTCTCCTATTGGTATGATTGCGGTATTATACAAATATCTCTGAAGGTAAAAGGGGATACCACCATGATGGTATCCCCTTGATAATTTTACCTTGGCCAGACGAACTGGTTCCTGTCGCCGAATATATCCTCAGGCAGCCTCGGCCTCATGTTGATGGGTGCAGGGTTCCTGCCATTTGGGCCAAACCACTTCTGATATATCTTCTCATATGTCCCGTTTGCAAGGAGGTCCTGGAGTGCAAAGCTGATGGTGTCCCTCCACTTGCTGTCATTTGGTGGCACACCGATACCATAAAGGCCAGGACTGAAGATCGGGCCAACCGCCTCATAGTCAACACCCTCTTTGCCTGCGACACCTGCTATAATGGGCACGTCCTGGATATAGGCATCAACCTTCCCCTGCTTGAGTGCCATGAAGCATTCAGCATTGTTCTGGAAGGATATGAGCTGGTATTTCTTGTTGCAACCGAGCTCCTTCATATAATCCTGTGCGGCAAGGTAGGCGTTTGAGCCCTGGACTACCGCCCATCTCTTCCCGCAGAGCTCCTTCACATCCTTGAACCTTCCCTTCTTTGCATAAAAGACCTTCCCTGACCAGAGGTATGGAGGCTCTGCATAGTCAATCTGCTCATCACGGCTACGGGTGTGGCTCATGCTCCTGATGGTGAGATCGATCCTCCTGTTTGCAAGGAACGCAATACGGGTCTTGTTGTTTACGGTGACCTCCTCCACCTTGATCTTCTTGCCCATTATCTCGCTCAGCCTGTTGGCTATTGCATAGGCAAGATCGATGTCAAAGCCTATCCTCTTACCTGTCTTTGGATCGATCATGCTCAGTGGCGGGACGTCCACCCCAAGACCGATCCTCACGACCCCCCTCTCCTTGACCTCATCATAGATGGACTTTGCAGCCATCGTGGATGAGGCATAAGAGAGGATCAGAGACACTGCCAGTAAGGCCACCAATAAAACACTCTTCCTCATCATACTCCTCCTTTCTTTAAATTTTAACCCTCGAACAGGGATCTGTGACCTGCTTGATCAAACAGTAAGGACGTCTTAATATTATGCAATAACTATGCCAGGATAAAGAGCCTGATATATAAGGATATTCATGGAAGAGTGGGTTAAATATGTTCAGTAATTGAACAGGATGTTCAGTTATTGAGCACCTTCTTCAGGAGGACCCATCTTATCCCTGAGGGTATTCCTTGAGATGCCAAGGAGCCTTGCCGCCATCGCCTGGTTGTTACCTGTAAGCTCCAGGGCCTTTCTCACCAGGAGACCCTCGAACATGGAGACCGCCTTTCTGTATATGTCCACCTCGCCTGAGTGGAGGAGTTTACTTATAGCGTCTGAGAGTTCCTTCTCGATATCGCTGTCCTTCTCTTTGAGTCTTGTCTGTGCAAGCCATTCTGCCTCGCTGAATGAGATGATATCTCCCTTGCTGAGTATCATCGCCCTGTAGATGATGCTCTGTAGCTGTCTCACATTCCCTGGCCAGTGATAGTTTCTGAACATCCTCAGTGTCTCCTTGGATATCCCCTTTATCTCCCTTCCGAGCTCCTTGTTGTATCTCTGGATAAAGTACTGTATGAGGAGGTCGATGTCGTCCTTCCTCTCCCTGAGGGGAGGGACCTTTATATTGATGACATTTAGACGCCAGTACAGGTCCTCCCTGAATCTTCCCTTGCTCACCAGTGTCTCAAGGTCCTTATTCGTTGCTGCTATGATCCTCACATCACTTTTGATCAGTTCGCTGCCACCCACCCTCTGAAAGTGTCCATCCTGAAGGACCCTGAGGAGCTTTGCCTGGAGGCTCAGGGGCATGTCACCCACCTCATCAAGGAACATCGTCCCACCATTGCACTGCTCAAATTTGCCTATCCGCCTTGCGTTTGCACCCGTGAAGGCCCCCTTCTCATGACCGAAGAGTTCACTCTCAAGCAGTGTCTCAGGTATGGCGGCACAGTTGACAGGCAGGAATGGTTTATTGACCCTCCTGCTGTGCTGATATATAGCCCTTGCGATCAGCTCCTTACCGGTGCCTGTCTCTCCTGTAAGGAGGACAGTGGCATCACTTTCAGCAACCTGCCCTATCTTCTTGTATATATCAAGCATCACCCTGCTCTTCCCCACGATCCTGTCCACATCCTGTGCAGGGGTGTCGTCATCCTCCTTGAGTGCAACAGGACTGCTCATATTACCTGCCATGATCGCCTTATTCACGAGGGAGATCAACTGGTCATTATCGAATGGCTTGGTTATGTAGTCATAGGCCCCGTATTTCATCGCTGTTATGGCCCTCTCAGGGGTATTATATGCTGTCATCATTATCACCGTAAGACATGGGTTGGTGGCCTTGAGCCTCCTGAGGGCCTCAAGCCCATCAAGGTCAGGCATCGATATGTCAAGGATCACAAGGTCAGGTGGGTCTTCTACTGCCTTCTCTATCGCCTCCATACCGCTCAGGGCTGTGATGACATCATAGCCGTGCCTTCCAAGTATCTTCTTGAAGGAGTAACAGACCCCCTTTTCATCATCCACAACGAGTATCCTCTTCATACGGCCCCCTTTGGCTCAAGGGCCTCGGACGGCTCTGAGGCCCTTGGCAGTCTCACCGTGAATACAGTGCCCTCTCCTTCATTACTATCAAAGAATAGTCTTCCACCATGCTCCTTCACAATATTATAAGCGATCGAGAGCCCCAGCCCTGTGCCGTTGCTCTTGGTGGTGAAGAATGGCTCAAAGACCTTTGTCCTTATATCCGAGGGGATGCCCTTGCCCTTGTCCCATATCATCACCTCTACAAACTCTTCATCTGCCCTCCCTGATATCCTTATCTCTCCTCCATCAGGCATCGCCTCTATGGAGTTGAGCAGGAGGTTGAGGAAGACCTGTTCAAGTAACGGGCCATCTGCCTTTACAGGAGGGAGGTGGTTCAACATATCCTTGTGCACAACTATCCTGTGGTTCCTGATGTCGAAGCTTGCAAGGTCAAGGACATGCTCAATAATGCTGTCTATACGGACGGGTGATAGGGTGAACCCCTTCTGCTTAACAAAGCTGAGGAACCTTGTGAGTATTCCATCTATCTTCTCTATCTCATTGGTGATCACCTCTATATCTTCCTCGGTCATCTCAGGCTGTTCCCTGAATGCCTGAAAGAGCATCTTAAGGGCTGTCACAGGGTTCTTCAGTTCATGGGCAAGTCCTGCGGATATCTGCCCGATAGAGGAGAGCTTCTCTGTATGCAGGAGGTGTGTGTATGTGTATGCCTCCTCCATCTTCTCCTTCGTCTTCTTTAATTCCATGGAGAGTTTGTTAAAGCTCTCTGCCAGTTCTCCTATCTCGTCCTTTGATTCAAAGTCGATCCTGCTGCCGAATTCTCCCCTTGCGAGGACCTTTGTGAAGTTGACGAACCTGTTCAATGGCTCGGTAATCCTCCTGCTGAAGAGGAAGGAGGCTATGATGCCAAGGATTATAACGAATATTATTATCGGTATGGTTATTATCCTCATCCTCATATGGGCGTTTCTCAGGCTGTCCTCCCTCATGCCTATGTGTAACTCTGCATTCATG
This sequence comes from Nitrospirae bacterium JdFR-81, assembly GCA_002011735.1. GTDB lineage: Bacteria > Nitrospirota > Thermodesulfovibrionia > UBA6902 > UBA6902 > JdFR-81. Next base: position 4,314 of record MTOQ01000091.1, read on the forward strand.
CCCTCAAAGATATTGATCCCCACATCCCTTATGTTGCCCCTCTCTGTCTCAAGCAGCTGGATGTTCATCCTCCTTCCCCTGAGGGGGTTCCATGAGAGGATATCAGGGGGATAGCCATCCTTAAAGGTATGGGCGAACATCCTGCCGTCCTCATCCGTTACAAAGATATACTCGATATCCTTCTCCCTCTTTATGACATCATTCAGTGCCCGTGATGTCTTGAAGGAGTTGCCAAGGAGGACGGAATCAGCGATCCTCTCGGATAGTGTGCCTGCGATGGACTCTGCTCTCTTTTCGATCTCCTGCCTCAGTGTGTTTACCACGACCATCCTTATGGGGATGAGTATGAGGGTGGTTACACTGATGGCCACAAATGTGGTCAGCAGGGCTATCTTTGTTCTCAGTCTCATTTATTTATTAAACCGTATCTCCTTGCGAGCCTCTCGACCTTCTGGATCTCGAATTCATCGATAAGGGTGAAACCCAGGGGCATCTCGGTCTTATCCCATTCATACAGTAGATCCTTATGCTTGCCCATTGGCTCAAATGCGAGGAGGGCAGACCTCACCGCCCTGACGGTCTCTTCATCCACGTCCTTATTATAGGCGATGATACTGCTTGGATACGGCTCTGATATCTTCAGTATCCTTATCTTGCCCTTGAGGCTCAGTTTTTTCCCAAGCGTATCCTGTATACCTGCTGCGTCACACTCGCCATTGAGGAGGGCCGTGACGGCATTGACATGGGAGCCTGTATAGATATAGTAGCTTAAATCCCCCAGTGTTATCCCAAAGTCCTCAAGCATCTTCCTTGGTATCAGGTGCCCTTGGGTCGACATCCTTGACCCGAAGCAGAAGGATCTCCCCCTGAGTTCCCTTATGCTGGATATGCGACTGTCTGGGCCAGTGACTATCATAGCATGATACTTTGGATCACCCTCATAATTCACTCCGCTTACGAGATACCTGATCCCGTACCTCTCCTTTCCGATGACATAGCTTAGCGTGCCGACCGCAGCAAACTGGGTGACACCCTTGCCAAGATTCTCCACGGTGGCCTCATAGTTGGGGGTGAACCTTATACGGAATCTCCTGCCCGTCTCCTCCTCAAGATACCTCAAAAATGGCGTGTATATCTTCACATCCTCGTGTGGGTCGAGCCTTAGGTCAAAGCCAAACCACAGCACATCATCTGGCGTCTCCACTATGGCCTCAGACTCTCCTCTCTTATTCAGGCTTACCTTCTTTGTGTCCTCATGCTTGATGCAGCCTGAAAGGAGGAGAGAGGCACACATGAGCAATATGAGATGGTGACACTTCATAGTGGTCTGGCGGTTATCATTAATTGTAGAAGCTTGAGTAAATTGTGTCAATGTGCATAATATATAAGTTGCCTGTCCTTTATGATTTGAAATATTTATGATAATTTGGTATAACAAAATTTGTATCAAATTGCAAATATCCATCCTTGTTAAAAAGGGGTAGCCTGATTGATAAGACTTTCCAGTGTTAGCAAGAGGTTCGGAAGGCGTTATGTCCTGAAGAATATCAATCTCCATGTTTCCAGGGGTGAGGTGATAGTGATATGTGGGCCAAGCGGTGCGGGCAAGAGCACACTGCTGAGGACCATCAACAGGC
>MTOQ01000029.1 GCA_002011735.1 Nitrospirae bacterium JdFR-81
AGAGGCTTCTTCTTTATCCCTGGGGACGAAGGGTCTGATATTCCTCCTCTTCCATGGTTTATTATTCGCAGGGTGGATACTATGTCCTAACCGGAAAGAGCTGCTGGTTTGACAAATCCTCTCATCTTTCTTAATATCTATGTTTATCAAACAATGTATCTACAGGATCTGATATTAAGACTGCACTCATTCTGGGCACAGCAGGGGTGTGTCATCCACCAGCCCTATGATATAGAGGTTGGGGCAGGGACATTCAATCCTGCAACCTTCTTCAGGGTACTTGGTCCCGAGCCATGGCGGACTGCATATGTCGAGCCATCAAGGAGACCGACCGATGGGAGGTATGGTGAAAACCCGAACAGGCTACAGCACTATTACCAGTATCAGGTGATACTCAAGCCCTCCCCGCCTGATTCGCAGGATATATATCTAAAGAGCCTGTCAGAATTGAATATAGACCTCAGGAAGCACGACATACGGTTTGTCGAGGATGACTGGGAATCACCAACCCTTGGTGCCTGGGGACTCGGGTGGGAGGTCTGGCTTGATGGCATGGAGATTACACAGTTCACATACTTCCAGCAGGTGGGAGGGGTGGAGTTGAGGCCTGTCTCTGTGGAGATAACCTATGGACTCGAACGCATAGCCATGTACCTCCAGGAGGTTGACAGTGTCTTCGACCTGAAGTGGAACAGGGATATAAATTATGGTGACATACACCGTTTATCCGAGAGGGAGTTCTCCATCTACAACTTTGATGAGGCAGACATAGAGCTACACCTGAACCTGTTCGAGATGTATGAGAGGGAGGCAAAGAGCCTCATCAAAAAGGGACTGATACTGCCTGCCTATGACTATTGCCTCAAGTGCTCCCATGAATTCAATATGCTTGATGCAAGGGGTGCACTCAGTGTCACCGAGAGGACGACCTATATAGCCCGTGTCAGAAACATCGCAAAGAGATGTGCAACCGGATATCTCAAACAGAGGGAGGAGCTTGGTTTTCCCCTACTCAAACGAGATGACGAGAGGAAGAATGCCTGACCTCTTACTGGAGATAGGCACAGAGGAGATACCTGCAAGATTCATCCATCACGGGCTTTCATCCCTCAGGGCCAGGCTAACCAGATTCCTCAGGGAAGAGTCAATCGATTATGGTGAGGTCGTGGGGTTTTCAACGCCAAGGAGATTGGCCGTTTATATAAAGGACGTTGCCGAGAGACAGAGGGACAGGACAGTAGAGATAATCGGCCCGCCAAAGAAGGTCGCCTTTGACAGCAGTGGCAGACCTACAGAGGCAGCCAGAGGCTTTGCAAGATCCCAGAATGTGGATGTCAGTACCCTTGGTGTGACCAGGACAGAGCGGGGCGAATATGTGGTGGCCACTGTCAAACAGGAAGGCAGGATGACAAGGGATATACTATCAAGAGAGATGCCAAAGATCATATCATCCGTCCAGTTTCCAAAATCGATGAGATGGGGTAGCGGGAGCCTGAGGTTTGTGAGACCAATCCACTGGGTGCTTGCACTCTTTGACACAGAGCCCCTGATCTTTGAGCTGGACGGTGTCAGGAGTGGAGATGTGACCTATGGCCACCGTTTCATCTCACCTGAGCCCATAAGGGTCAGGAGGCCATCGGATTACCCCTCCCTGTTAAGGACCCATTATGTAATAGCAGGGTTTGAAGAGAGAAGAGAGACCATCATCCAGCAGATGAGGGCACTTGAATCCGAACATGGTATCAGGATAAACATGGATGAGGAGCTCCTGGATACTGTTACGAACCTGGTCGAGTATCCAAACACCGTAATGGGACATTTCGAGGACGAATACCTCAGGCTCCCAAAGGAACTGCTCACCACCGTCATGAAGTCACACCAGAAGTACTTTCCTGTGGAGGATGATAAGGGTAACCTACTGCCTGATTTTGTGATAATCAGCAACACCCTTAGAGAGAATAATGAGACCGTAAGGAGGGGGGCAGAACGTGTGTTGAGGGCGAGGCTTGAGGATGCGAGATTCTACTTTGACGAGGACAGGAAGGTCCCTCTCTGGGATTATGTGGAGAGGCTGAAGAAGGTCACCTTTCATGAGGAACTTGGCAACCTGTTTGAGAAGTCAGAGAGGATAGCATCGCTTGGCTCATTCATCGCCACCAAGCTCGGACTACACGCGCAGGACAAACTCCTGAGGGCGGCGATGCTCCTGAAGGCAGACCTTGTGACAGGTGTTGTGAGGGAGTTCCCTGAACTGCAGGGCTACATGGGTATGATGTATGCCCTCCAGTCAGGGGAAGACAGGGATGTGGCAACAGCTGTCTATGAGCATTACCTGCCACGATTCCACGGAGACAGACTCCCATCCACAGAGATCGGCTCCATCCTGTCAATAGCGGATAAGATGGACAACATCGTATCCTCCTTCTTTCTCAACCTCATCCCAACAGGCTCTGAGGATCCATTTGGACTGAGGCGTCAGGCCAGTGGCATAATCAACATCGTGCTTGAAAGGGGTTATAACATCTCTCTCGATATAATAGTTGAGAGGGCCCTGAGGAACCTTGAAGACTATACCCCCTCGATAAGGAAATTGAGAAGCGATATCATGGGCTTCTTCCTCCAGAGGTTTGAGGGCATCTGCCTGTCTCAGGGCATCAGCCATGACATCATTGATGCAGCATCCTCAAAGGGAGACCTCAACATAATGGAGATGAGACAGAGGATCGAGACCCTGATACAGTTGAGGAGAGACCCACGGTTCCCCGGCCTTCTTACAGCAGCAAAGAGGGTCTATAATATACTCTCAAAGACACCCACGGGGGGGGTCAATGAAGACCTGCTTACCGAGCCTGAGGAGAAGGAGCTCTATAGTGCCGCGATAAGGGTAAGGGATGCCCTTGAGGAAGGGAGATATGGTGAGGTCTTTGAGCTTGAAGGGCCTGTAAACATATTTTTTGACAATGTGCTGGTCATGGACAAGAGACAGGAGATAAAGAACAACAGGCTCGCCTTGCTGAATCTCGTGAGGGAGGCCTTTGAGATCATAGGTGACCTCTCAAGGATAACCCCTTAGTCTATTCAAAGGGCTGGATTATCGGTTCCTTTATTATTTTTTCTACCTCTGCCCCATCCATGGGTTTGGAGAGCAGAAATCCCTGCATATAGGCACAGTCCATCATCTTCAGCTCCTTGAACTGGTCTATCGTCTCGACACCTTCTGCAATGACATGGAGCCTGAGGTTCTGTGCAAGCGCAAGGATCGCCTTCACGATCTCAAGATTCTCCTTCGAGATCTTACCCTTTCCCATGAATGAACGGTCTATCTTCAGGCCATCAAAGGGAAACTGGTAGAGGTAGCTGAGAGAGGAGTAGCCCGTTCCGAAGTCATCGATGTGTAACTTAACACTCAGCTCCTTCAGCCTGGCAAGGAGATCAGCCGCACCCCTGGGATTCTCTATGATCATACTCTCGGTTATCTCAAGGATCAGGGTCTCGGGTGCTATCCCTGTCTCCTCTATCACACTCTTTATGAGGCTAATGATGTTTGATGTGAAGAGCTTGCTTGATATGTTCACACTCACTGACAGTGGTGGTGTTGTGGGATATTTCTCCTGCCACACCCTTATCTGTCTGCAGGCATTGAACAGGACCCATTCTGTTATCTCGCCTATAAGGCCGGTCTCCTCTGCAATGGGGATGAACACCATCGGGAGGATCAAACCCCTATCAGGGTGCCTCCACCTGACGAGTGCCTCGAACCCTATGATCCTCTTCTTCTCCAGAGAGACGATAGGTTGATAGTAAAGCGTGAAGTCCTTCCTCTCGACCGCATGTCTCAGCTCGTTCTCCAGTTTCAGCCTCTCCACCACACTCTCGTGCATCCTCTTGTCAAACACCTCATAGCAGTTACCACCCCTCAGCTTTGCATGATACATGGCAATATCGGCATTCTGGAGCAGGTGTTCGGGCAACTCACTCTCAGCCATTGTGCTCATGGCAACACCAACACTTGCGGTTGTATACACCTCGTGACCTGATAGATTGAATGGCATCGAGAGCTTCTTCTGTATCCGCTCTATGATATGCACAACATCGTCGATGCCCCTGACCTCCTCAAGCAGTACGGCAAACTCATCCCCACCGAGTCGTGCAATGGTCTCACCAGGCCGGAGACACTCCTCAAGCCTCTTCCCCACCCAGATGAGCAACTGATCCCCGATCCCATGCCCCAGGCTATCATTGACAAACTTGAAACGGTCAAGATCGATAAAGAGCACCGCATATTGATAATCCTTCTGTCTCAATGCACGCCTTGCAGCATGTCTGAGGCGATCCAGAAAGAGCACGCGATTCGGAAGGCCTGTCAGGGCGTCATGCAGTGCATCGTGCACCAGTTGTTCCTCGGCTAACTTCCTCTCTGTGATGTCTGTCAGCGAACCAACGATCCTGCATACCCTGCCTGATTCGTCTTTAACAGACAGCGCCCTGCAGAGCACCCATCGATAAGAGCCATCCTTGTGCAATATCCTGTGCTCATTGTAATACTTTGTGGCCACGCCCTTCAGCAGGCCCTTTATCTCTGTCTCGGTCTTCTTTAAGTCATCCTGATGTATACGGCTGAACCATTCCTCGGGGCTGTCGGATATCTCGTGCTCGCTGTATCCAAGTAGGGCCTTCCAGCGGGCTGAATAATAGATCCTGTTCTCCAGGATGTTCCAGTCCCAGAGACCATCATTCGCAGCCTGGGCAGCAAGCTCATACCTCTCCTCACTCCGTCTTAAAGCCTCTGCTGTCTCATTGCTCTTTTCTATCTCCTTCTGCACACGGTCATAAACATCCCTCAGCGTCTTGCTCATCACATTAAAATGGCCGGCAAGCTCACCAAACTCTGTCTCATCCCTGTATGCAACCTCATATCCATATTCACCTGATGTGATCCTCCTGGTCCCCTCAACCAGTGTCTTGATAGGTCGTATAATAAATCTCGTCAATCTTGCCGCAATCAGGGAGGCGAATACAAAGGTGGATATAATAGTTATAAAGAGGACATTCCTTGCGTTCCGCACCTTTGCCAGTGTGCCTGATGTCAGTTTGCCAAGATGAACGGTTGCAGCATGTGACATGCTCTGCACCCTTGAGTTCAATTCATCACCTATCAAAAGGGCATTCTTTCGGAGCATGTTCATCCTCTCCTTGCTGGCCGAGGCAGTGAGATAATAACTCAGCGTGGTCTCAAGCTCCTCAACATGGCGCTGGATACCCCTTATCTCCCTTGCAAGGCCTGGTGGATGATGACACGAGGAACACCTTGTCGCAATATTCTGGAGGTTTATACCTGTCCTGACGATATGATCAACCTTGCGCTCGTAGGGCGTATGTATGGTGTGAAGGTCTGACTGTATCTTCTGTAGTTCTATAAGGAATGACCTCCTGAGCTGTTCCACCTCGTGGAGCTTGATTATATTGCTCAGGGAGGAGGTGGAGTCCATTATATAAAAGACCGCAATAAAGAACCCAAGGGCAATAGTGAAGAATATAAGCAGGAATGATGTTATTACCTTTCTTCTCATTATATATACTATACACCTTAATGCAATTTTTATACCAGAAAGAGAATCATGCAATATCAAGGGGTTATAAAACGGCCTATCCCTGCTTCTGTGTGATTTCACACACCCCGGTATGTTATTCACCCACCTTAACCCCGAATCTTTATCCCCCTCCTTCAGCATCTCGGCCCTTCTCCTGGGCATTAACAACCCGTCCCTTTTTTGGAAGGGTCAATTTTTTATTTAAATTTATCAGTAGTGTCCGCTAAAAAATTATCATAAGGCTTGAAACCTCTGTCAAAGGTGATAGAATATCACCTGTACAATCAATAATGACAGGAGGTTCAAG
>MTOQ01000002.1 GCA_002011735.1 Nitrospirae bacterium JdFR-81
TAGAGGCTTCTTCTTTATCCCTGGGGACGAAGGGTCTGATATTCCTCCTCTTCCATGGTTTACTATTCTCACAGTGGATACTATGTCCTAACCGGAAAGAGAGGGCTCATTGACTAAAAATCTGGCAATATTCTAAAATTCATCATGCATTCCGACTTTGTCCCTCTTCACCTTCATACAGAATACAGCCTGCTTGATGGGGCTATAAGGATAGACGGCCTTATAGAGAGGGCGGTTGAATACCGTCTTCCTGCCATCGCCATAACCGATCATGGGAACCTCTTTGGTGCGATAGATTTTTACAGAAAGGTATCAAAGGCAGGGATGAAGCCCATAATAGGCTGTGAGGTCTATCTGGCAAGGGGCAGCAGGTTTGAGAGGGGGTCTTCAAAGACCCAGCAGGAGAAGCCGTTCCATCTCTTACTCCTGTGTAAGGATATGGATGGCTACAGGAACCTGTCCACACTTATAAGCAAATCCTATATCGAAGGGTTTTATTATAAACCAAGGATCGACAAGGATCTGCTTGCACAATACTCAGGTGGCCTCATAGCACTCTCTTCCTGTCTTAAAGGAGAGATACCCTATTATCTGTCCCTTGGCATGGTAGAAAAGGCGAGGGAGGCCGCCCTTAACTACAAACATATATTTGGCCCTGACAACTTCTTCCTTGAGATACAGGCGAACGAACTGCCCGAACAGGACGAGGTCAACAGGCAGATGGTAGAGCTTGGCCGTGAACTGCATATAGGGGTGGTGGCCACCAATGATTCCCACTACCTCGAAAGGAAGGATGCAAAGGCACACGACATCCTCCTATGCATCCAGACCGGCAAGACCCTGAAGGATACAGACAGGATGAGGTTTGCAAAGGACACCTTTTACCTCAAGAGCCCTGAAGAGATGTGGCACGCCTTCAGGGATGTGCCAGAGGCCATAAAGAATACGAGGCTTATAGCCGAGAGGTGTAATCTGGATTTCAGCTTTGACAGATTCCGCCTGCCTCACTACTCGGTTCCTGAAGGAGAGAGCCCCGATACCTATCTGAGGAGGCTCGCTGAAGAGGGGTTGAGGAAGAAACTGGGGAAGAGGCCACCAGAAGCCTACAGGGAGAGGCTTGAGCATGAGCTCAGCACGATACAGGAGATGGGCTTCTCCTCCTATTTCCTTATAGTATGGGATTTCATCCAGTATGCAAAGAGAAGGGGCATCCCTGTCGGCCCTGGCAGGGGCTCTGCTGCAGGCAGTCTGGTTGCATATAGCCTTGACATAACAGAATTAGACCCCATCAGATACGGCCTCCTCTTCGAGAGATTTCTGAACCCTGAGAGGGTGAGCATGCCGGATATAGACATCGACTTCTGCATGGACAGGAGGTCTGAGGTAATAGAGTATGTCTCCAACAAATACGGAAAGGACCATGTGGCCCAGATCATCACCTTTGGAACCATGAAGGCACGGGCTGCTATAAGGGATGTTGGCAGGGTGATGAATATACCATACTCAGAGGTCGACAGGGTTGCAAAGCTCATCCCCTCGGACCCGAAGATCACGATAAAAAAGGCCCTTGAGATAGAGCCCTTACTCAGGCAACTGGTGGAGGAGAGAAAGGAGATCAGGGAGCTGATCGAGATAGCACAGAAGCTCGAAGGGCTTGCAAGGCACGCCTCCACACATGCAGCCGGCATCGTCATATCCCCTGAACCACTCACAGACATCCTGCCCCTCTATAAGGCCCCTAATGAAGATGTAATAACCACCCAGTATGATATGGTTGCCATAAAGAATCTCGGTCTCCTAAAATTTGACTTCCTGGGCCTCAAGACCCTCACCATCATAGACAAGACAGAACATCTCATAAACTCTACCCTTGAAGGGTCGGGCCAGCGGTTCTCGATAAAGGACATACCCCTTGATGATAAAAAGACCTTTGAGCTCCTCAGTTCGGCAAAGACTAAGGGGGTGTTCCAGCTTGAAAGCTCGGGCATGAGGGACATACTTGTGAGGCTGAGGCCTGAGTGTTTCGAGGACCTCATAGCACTCGTTGCCCTGTACAGGCCAGGCCCGCTTGGTAGCGGGATGGTTGACGAGTTCATAAACAGCAAAAGAGGGGGTGAAAGGACAGGCACCCTCAAGAGGCTCGGGATGCCGAGGCTCGACAGGATACTTGATGAGACACACGGCATCATCCTGTATCAGGAACAGGTCATGGAGATAGCACACAAACTCGCAAACTTCACCCTCTCACAGGCAGACATACTGAGAAAGGCGATGGGTGGCAAGGATCCAGAAGAGATGGAAAAGATGAAGAATACATTCATCGAGGGCCTCAGATCCAACAGGATATCAGATAAAAAGGCGGAGATGCTCTACAACCTGATCCTCCAGTTTGCCCAGTATGGCTTTAATAAATCCCATTCAGCCGCCTATGCCCTCATCGCCTACAGGACGGCCTATCTGAAGGCCCACTATCCTGTAGAGTTTATGGCAGCATCACTGAGTGCTGATATGGACAATACGGACAAGGTGGTCTCCTATATCAACGAGTGTAAGGAGATGGGGATAGAGATACTGCCACCTGATATAAATGAGAGCGAGAGGGAATTCACGGTGACAGGCGGATCCATCCGTTTTGGGCTGGAGGCGGTCAAGGGTGTCGGTGGCTCTGCAATTGATGCCATAATCAAGGCAAGGGAGGAGGGAAGATTCATCTCGTTCTTTGACTTCTGCTCAAGGATCGATACAAGGCGCGTGAATAAAAAGGTGATCGAAAGCCTCATAAAGGCAGGGGCCTTCGACTCCATGGGCAAGAGGGCACAGCTTATGAGCGCCCTTGATGCCTTTATTAACAGTGCCACAAAATACCAGAGGGAGAGGGCCTCAGGACAGAGGAGCATGTTCGACACAGACCTCTCCATGCCTGACAGACTCCCTGATATAGAGGAATGGAGTGAGGCAAGAAGACTCATGATGGAGAAGGAGGCGCTGGGCTTTTATATAACAGGGCATCCACTCAACAAATACAGGGATGAACTTGAGAGGCTGAACATCACCCCTGTGAATAAGTTAAAGGAGATGAACGATAAGGAAGAGGTAAACATAGGTGGTATAGTAAGGGGTATCAAAAGGATAAAGACCCGGAACGACGAGAGGATGGCCTATCTCACACTTGAAGACCTCCACGGGACAGTGGAGGTCATATTGTTCCCCAATATATACAAGGATGTGGGCAGGATACTCTCAACAGACAGGCCCATAGTCATAAACGGCAACATAGACAAGGCGGACAAGGGACTGAAGGTGATCGCAAAGAAGATGGATACAATCGACAATATCACAGAGGTAGTCAGACCCCAGACCGTGAATAAAGAGGATGGATACAGGTCATTGACGCTCACCATGCAGAAGACCATGGATATAGAGAATCTTGTTAAGCTCAGGGACATACTCCTTAGGCATACAGGATACTGTCCTGTTTACATAAGGGTGGTCGCGCCAGGTGAATGGGAGACCCTGCTTGAGACCGACAGGGCTGTCCAGCCGACAAAGGAGATGCTATCAGAGGTCGAGGGCCTCCTCGGCAAAGGAACAGTAAGATTGAACTGAAGGTTTCAGTGAGCCATGCATTATTACCTTGACTTTGAAAGACCGGTTGCAGAGTTAGAGAACAAGATAGAGGAACTCAAGCGCCTTGCCGATGGCAGGGACATGAATATAAACAGCGAGATAAAGAAGCTGGAGAAGAAGGCAAGGCACCTGAGGGCAGATATATTCTCCCGCCTAACCCCCTGGCAGAAGACCCTTATCGCCAGACACCCTGAAAGACCACACACCATAGACTATATAAAACTCCTGATGGAGGACTTTATCGAGCTCCATGGTGACAGAAAATTCTCTGATGATCCTGCGATTATCGGTGGACTTGCCAGGTTTCAGGACATACCTGTTGTTATAGTAGGGCATGAGAAGGGCAGAAGCACAAAGGAGAGGATACAGAGAAATTTTGGCCAGCCCCATCCCGAGGGCTACAGAAAGGCCATCAGGATAATGAGGCTTGGTGAGAGGTTCAGGATGCCTGTCATAACACTGATCGATACACCAGGTGCCTATCCAGGCATTGGAGCAGAGGAGAGGGGTCAGGCAGAGGCCATAGCGAATAACCTCTTCGAGATGTTCAACCTCAGGACACCCATAATCACCGTTGTAATCGGTGAAGGCGGCAGTGGTGGTGCACTTGCCCTTGGTGTAGCTGACAGGGTGCTCATGCTTGAACACTCCATCTATTCAGTGATATCACCTGAGGGCTGTGCAGCAATACTCTGGAAGAAGGACAACACAAATGTCGGTCAGCAGGAATATGAAAAGGCATCAGACGCCCTGAGGATAACCGCACAGGACCTCTACGAGCTGGGCATAATCGATGAGATAATACCCGAACCCCTTGGTGGTGCACACAGGGATTACAAAGGGATGGCAGAGTCCATGGGAAAGGTGCTGAAGAAACACCTTGACCAGCTAAGAGAAACCCCTTTAGATATACTCCTTGAGGAGAGATACAAAAAGTTCAGGACGATGGGTGTATTCAAGAAGGAGTGAGAGGCCCGCACCCACCCCTCCCCTCTTAAAAACCTGCACTTACGAAGTGCAAGTTTTTGTATCTCTGGCCATGGGCCTCCTTCTCTTCTCTGCATCGTCCACCTCCTGTGTTTTTGTTAGTTTATCAATTTACACAGTCCGGTGGACAGTCCCCTATAAATTCAAAATTTCATCTGCGGTGACAAATGATGTCTTCCCCCTTTTTTCCTTTTTTTCAAATTTTTCGATGAAATCTAAATCCACTACATTCTCGTATAGCTCATAGAGTGACTTCTTTATTAATGTCGATTTTTCCATCCCATAATATTCTGAAAGTTTTTTCAATATCTTATCCTCTTCTTTATTTAACCTTACAGATATTATTCCCATCCCTTATATACCTCCTCTCTTTTGGCTATGCTAATAACATAGTAGTTTTCATTCTCTATGTAAAAAATTGCCCTGTATTTCCCTCTCCTTAAACGATAATAAGTTCTTTTCTCTGAAGATCTTAATTTTTTAATGTCAAAAAGTCCTAAATCGTTTGTAGTATCTAAAGCTATAAAGATATTGTTAAATCTTTTAAAAACTTCTTTTGGCAATATACCTTTCTTCACCGCCTTTTTAACATCATCTTCATAATAGACCATATACTTTATGTTTACATTGTAATACGTTGTTTGTCAAGATATGTATAACGTTCTCTTCTAACTCAATTAAAAATAAAGTTAAAAAACCTGCACTTACGAAGTGCAAGTTTTTGTACTTCCTGAGCAGATCAATGGTGCTGTTAAGCCCAGCACTATCCCAGTCCGTTATTAACGGATTGTGAAAATGATTATTGGCCCTACCCTTGTTGAATAATAGTGTTATCAAACCATCTATGTTCTTCCAATCCTCAGGTGGTATGTCTTCTTGTATCCCACCATAGCCAAGCCATTCGAAGACCTTCTTCTTTTCGTCTCCAATCCTCAATTCCTCTTCGATACCACCCGTAAAGCCCAAATTGTTTATTAAATACTCATTTCAGTAGTGTCCGCTAAAAAATTATCATAAGGCTTGAAACCTCTGTCAAAGGTGATAGAATATCACCTGTACAACCAATAATGACAGGAGGTTCAAGC
>MTOQ01000044.1 GCA_002011735.1 Nitrospirae bacterium JdFR-81
GAGGAGAGACTCAAGGCGGTACTAAGGGAGATAGAAGAGTCACAGGGCAGGATTATACTATTCATAGACGAGTTACACACAGTTGTTGGTGCAGGCGCTGCTGAGGGTGCGATAGATGCATCCAACATGCTAAAGCCTGCACTGGCCAGGGGTGAGCTCAGGTGTATCGGGGCCACTACCCTGAATGAGTACAGAAAATATATAGAGAAGGACCCTGCACTTGAGAGGAGGTTCCAGCCCGTATATCTCCATGAGCCCAATGTGGAGGACACCATATCAATCCTCAGGGGGCTTAAGGAGAGATACGAGGTGCATCACGGTGTGAGGATAAAGGACTCTGCCCTTGTGGCTGCTGCGGTGCTCAGCAATCGATATATATCAGACAGATTCCTGCCTGATAAGGCAATAGACCTCATTGACGAGGCTGCCTCCAAGCTCAAGATGGAGATAGACAGCATGCCATCTGAGCTTGATGAACTTGAGAGAAAGATAAGACAGCTTGAGATAGAGAAGCAGGCACTGATGAAGGAGAAGGATGAGGCCTCAAAGGAGAGGCTTGAGAACATCAAAAAGGAGATCGCGGAGCTTGGTGAGAAGAGGGACGCCCTCAAGAGCCAGTGGCTGAGGGAGAAGGAGATAATCACAAAGATAAGCTCGATCAAGGAAGAGATCGAGAAGACAAGGATAGAGGCTGAGAAGGCAGAGAGGGAAGGCGACCTTAATAAGGCAGCCGAACTCAAATACGGCAAACTCCTCAGCCTCCAGAAGGAGCTTGAAAAGGCGAATGAGGCCCTCTCCAAGGAAGAGAGGCATAGCAGGCTCCTTAAGGAGGAGGTTGATGAGGAGGACATAGCGAAGATAGTATCAAAGTGGACAGGCATACCTGTAAGCAAGATGCTTGAGGGCGAGGTCGAGAAGCTACTCAAGATGGAGGAGAGGCTAAGGCAGAGAGTTGTTGGACAGGATGAAGCGATAAAGGCGGTCTCTGATGCAGTAAGGAGAGCAAGGGCTGGCATACAGGATCCCAACAGGCCTATAGGTTCCTTTATATTCCTTGGCCCAACAGGGGTTGGAAAGACAGAGCTTGCCAGGGCCCTTGCGGAGTTCCTCTTTGACGATGAGAATGCGATGGTGAGGATCGATATGTCGGAGTATCAGGAGAGGCATACGGTCTCAAGGCTGATCGGCGCACCACCTGGTTATGTGGGTTATGAGGAAGGTGGCCAGCTTACAGAGGCGGTAAGGAGAAGGCCCTACTCGGTCATACTATTTGATGAGGTTGAGAAGGCACATCCCGAGGTCTTCAATGTCCTGCTCCAACTCCTTGACGATGGAAGGCTCACTGACGGGCATGGAAGGACCGTTGATTTCAGGAACACGGTCGTTATAATGACATCAAACATAGGCAGTCAGCACATACAGGAGATGCTCACTGAATGGGCTGACGAGGAACAGATAAGAAAGGGTGTGATGGAGGACCTCAAGTCCTTCTTCAGGCCCGAGTTCCTTAACAGGGTGGATGAGGTGATCATCTTCCATCCACTCAACAGGGATCTGCTCATGGAGATTGTGGACATACAGCTTGGCAGGATGAAGAGATACCTGAAGGACAGACATATTGATATCGAACTTACAGATAAGGCAAAGGCATATCTTGCAGATATAGGTTATGACCCTGTTTATGGTGCAAGGCCCCTGAAGAGGGCCATACAGAAGGAGGTCCTGAACCCACTTGCAAAGATGATCCTGGATGGGACCTTTACCCTTGGCGATACAGTGGAGGTAGATATAGAGGATGGTAAGATGATATTCAGAAAAAAAGAGGAGGCCCGTGAAAAGTCAGGCGTTGCCTCCTGAGCTGGTTCTGGATAGGACCACCTTGATAGGGGGAACCTATCTGAGGGAGAGGTTCCCCTATATTGTATTATTGCAAGATCTTTGGGGTTAGGATATAATAATTTTAAATAGGGGTAAGGGATAGGGTAGTCTATCCGAAAGGATCTGCTTCCTAAATTTTATCCCTCTTCACAATCTCTCCCTGAATGCCCTGTCTTGGTAGCCTCTTTAGAGCCAAATTAATAAAAAGGGATCTTTAAATTGGCCTATTTAAGAATCCCGAAAGGTTCCCGACGCAGACAACGGTCAACTCTGGAAGGAACAGTAGAGGTACCTTATAGGTATCTCCAGAAGCTTGCCATCCCGTGTCTCAGAGGCACCTTCCCCAGGGAGAGACTCTTCCTGAGGATTGATACCTCTCTCAATCATCCTGGTATCTGGATTACTGGAGCCCCTGGTGCTGGGAAAACCACTCTGGCTGCAGATTATCTAAAAGTCCGTGGTAGGCCCTCTATCTGGTATCAGGTTGATGAGGGAGACAGTGATATTGCAAGCTTTTTCCATTATTTCCGTGTAGCAGCAGAGCGTTTTCTTAGAGACAGCAGGGGTTCTCTCCCTGTCTTCAGGCCTGAATATATACCCGAAATCTCTGTCTTTGCAAGGCATTTCTTTCGCGGTCTCTTCAACCGTAGCACTCTGCCTTTGATGATTGTCCTGGATGATTGTCATGAGGTAGACCCCAGCGCACATTTCTATGAGGTCCTCAAGACAGGAGTGGAGGAAGCACCTGATGGTATCAATTTCCTTTTTATGAGCAGGCACGTCCCTCCTCCTGCAATGCACCGTCTGCTTATGAATGGTAGTCTCCTTGAGATTGAACCGGCAGAGCTACGTCTTGACAACGAAGAGGCAATAGGTTTTGCAGAAGCAAGGTTAAAAAATCAACCTGACAGGGATTATGTGCTCAGGATGCATGATTACACGGATGGATGGGCCGCAGGTATGGTCTTGATGCTGGATTCAGGAGTTAATAGAGATCTGAATAACTTAACCGAGACAACACGTAATACACTTTTCAACTACTTTGCAGGTGAGATATTTGACAGGATGTCTGAAGATGATAGGGAGTTTCTGATGAAGACGGCGGTTCTATCCAGCATTGCGACTGAGACAGCAAGGGAGCTGACCGGATGTTCAGATGCTGGTGCAATACTTGCCAGGCTTAAACAGCAGAACCACTTTGTTGAGTTATACGCGGGGCAGGAGGCTGTATATCGCTATCATCCCCTCTTCCGTTCTTTCCTCCTGGACCGTGCAGAAGGTGTCTATACCAGGGCTCAGATCAATATGTTAAGGGCAAAGGCAGCAGAACTACTAAAGAAGAGAGGGGCCATTGAGATCGCCTTCAAACTGTATATCGAATCAGGAGAGTGGAGGTCAGCAGGTTCTGTTATCATGGAGCATGCCCTGAAAATGCTTAATCAAGGGCGGTATATGGAACTGGAATCATGGCTTAAGATGCTTCCCCCAGAGATCATAGAGACCTCGCCTTGGCTCCTCTTTTACAGAGGGGTATGTCTGCTTTATCACGACCCTTCCAGGGGACTGGATTATTTTAAAAAGGCCTTTAATCTATTCCCTGCGACAAATATCATAGGAAGGTTTGCTGCATGGAGCGGTGCTGTTGACTCCATACTCTATACGTGGGACGATTTTAAACAGCTTGATTACTGGATTGACCAGATGGACCGTATGCGACGGGCCTATCACTTGCTTCCAGTCTCAAGGCTCAAGTACAGCGTTGCTGCAAGTATGTTTGGAGCCCTAATATACAGGAGACCCTATCACAGGGAGTTGGGGAAATGGATGCGTCGGGCTATTACTGCTGCAAGGTCCAGCCCACAACTAACACAGCGTATGCTCATAAACTATCAACTTGTCACATATTTTGTATGGAATGGTGAGTTCAACAGGGCAAGGGTTATAATGAATGAACTCAGGGATGAGGCTGCCCATAAAGAGTCTCTTCCCATAGTCAGGATTGCCAGTAAACTCGTAACAGCCCTCTATTACTGGCTTGCAGAGGCAGATTATGATGGATGTAGAGAGGCGGTCTCAGAAGGTCTCAAACTGGCAGAGGAGTCGGGGCTGCATATATGGGACAACCAACTTCTGTGTCAAGGAATTGCAGGGGCACTTACTGGCAACGATCTGGACTCTGCCTCTGAATATCTTGAACGCCTTGGGGCCAGTATCTCTCCCGATCATCGTCTTGAGAGGTCTTTTTATCACTTTCTCTCAGGCTGGCACGCTCTCCAGTCGGGCAATCTATCCCTTGCAAGGGAGCATACAGAGATAAAGATCGCAGAAGAACTCGGTGCTATCTTGCCTGAGGCGCTTCAGCTCCAGAGCATGGCTGTAATCTTGACCGAAGAGGGCAGGCACGACCTTGCAGAGGAATATCTCCGAAGAGCAAAAGAACTTGGTAGAGGCAGGACAGCTACTGTTACAAGTTTCTTCAGACATCTCCTGCTTGTAAGGATCCACAGGATGTGCCACAGACGCGCTGAAATGCTGAAGGAACTGAGGGAGGCCATGTCCATCGGGCGCCAGTATGGTCTGTGGACCACCCCGCTCTGGCATCCTTCAGATATGGCAGAGCTATGTAAGGAGGCACTGAAAGAGGGGATAGAGAGAGATTATGTAAGGGAATTGATAAGGAGGCGGAATCTTGTCCCTGAGGCCCCTCCTGTAGAATTAGAAGAGTGGCCCTGGCCACTGAAGGTCTTTACCCTCGGGAGATTCGAGATATTAATCGATGACAGGCCTCTTCACTTCAGTGGCAAGGCCCAGCAAAAACCTCTTGAACTCCTCAAGGCCATCCTATCCTTTGGTGGCCAGGATGTGGCGCAGGAGCGGTTAACAGATGTCCTCTGGCCAGATGCCGAGGGAGACAATGCTCAGAGGTCACTTATCACCAATATACACCGTCTCAGGAAACTCATTGGCTATGAGAAGGCAATAAGATTTCAGAATCGTCGTTTGACTCTTGATCCCCATTACTGGTGGGTGGATGTGTGGAAGGTAGAGAGACTCATGAAAAAGCTGGAAGAGACGGTTAAACTGGGACACGGTGGTGTGGATAAAATATCGAGCCTGATAGAGGAGGCCCTTTCATTATATAAAGGAGAATTCCTGGCAGGTGAAACCTTTCCATCATCCCTGCTGTCGCTTCGTGAACGATTGCGCAAGAAGTTTATTTATATGCATGAATTGGCGGGTACCTTTTATGAAGACATGGGTGAATGGAAGATGGCGGTCCAGATATATTTCAATGCATTAGAGGTGGATGACCTATCCGAGGAGTTTTATCAACGACTCATG
>MTOQ01000043.1 GCA_002011735.1 Nitrospirae bacterium JdFR-81
GTTTCCAGTGATGGATCTTGACAGGATGATAGATATCTTTCAGATTTTCTTCCCAAAAAGTCTTAATAAGGGTGGATACTATGTCTCAACCAATGACCTAACGTGCTGTTATGGATGTGTTTTAATCTAAGGAGGATAGATGGTGTGATATAATTAATAACTTGCAGGGGCTAATGGGGTGATGTTCTGATGGGAAGGCCGATAGTGGCGATTGTTGGAAGGCCGAATGTGGGCAAATCGACCCTCTTTAATAGGATCGTTGGCAAGGGTATTGCGGTGATAGAGGACTTTCCAGGAATAACGAGGGACAGGCTCTATAAGGAGGCCGAATGGAATGGGAAGCCATTCATTATTATTGATACCGGGGGCTTCAGGGCCGAGCCTGAGGAGGATATAGAGATGGAGGTCAGGAATCAGGCCCTTGTGGCGATTGAGGAGGCAGACGTGGTCATTATGATGATGGATGGAGAGTCAGGGCCCCTACCTGCTGATGTCGAGCTGATCGATGTCCTGAGGAGATACGAGAAGAAGGTCCTCTATGCGGTTAACAAGATTGATGGACCGAACGATGAGAGGATGCTCCTGAACGATTTTTATGCGCTTGGGGTTGAAGTGAGTCCTGTTTCGGCATTGAGTGGTTATAGATATGAGGAGCTGATGGATAGGCTGGCATCAATGCTACCACTGGTCCCTGTTAAAGAGGAGGCTTCCTATCCAAGGATTGCGATCGTGGGACGGCCTAATGTGGGCAAGTCCACGCTTGTGAATGCACTCCTTGGTAAGAAGAGGATGATAGTCAGCCCCGTGCCAGGCACCACAAGGGACGCCGTGGACTCCGTATGTTCTTATTATAAGAGGAAGTATATCCTCGTTGATACGGCAGGTATAAGGAGAAGGGGAAGGATGGCAGGGACGGTTGAGAGATACTCCTTTCTACGCACACTGAGGAACATAGAATCCTCTGATGTAACGCTTATCATGATCGACAGCACAGAGGGCGTTGTGGATGTGGATCAGAAGATAGCAGGGCTTGTCTATAAGGCAGGGAAGGGCGCCGTGATACTGTTGAATAAGTGGGATGTTGTGAATAAAGAGGACATCTCGATGAAGAGGGTTGAGGAGGATGTCTACAGGAAGTTATGGTTTATGAGATATGCACCGATATTGACCATTTCCGCTCTGAACAGACGGAGGGTGACAAAGATATTTCCCCTTGTGGATGAGATAAGGGGTGAGGCGAGCAAGAGGATAAACACCCATGAACTCAATAAATTCCTTGATGATGTTATATCTTTAAAGGAACCGCCACTATACAGGGGCAAGAAGGTTAAGATCTACTATATCACACAGGTTGAGACATCACCCCCATCCTTTGTGATATTCACCAACATGAGGGATGGTATAAAGGCCAATTATCTCAGGTTCATAGAGAATAAGATGAGGGAACGATTCTCATTTAGAGGGGTACCGATAAGGTTTTATGTCAGGCAGAGGTAGGGATGTATATATTGAAGTCACTCGGTAAGAGCGTAACGAATTTTTTCAGGGATGAATGTTTTTATCTGGCTGCCATACTCTCGTATTTCCTGATAGTCTCCCTCGTCCCGCTCAGTCTGCTTATAGTGACCCTCTTTGGTTATATCCTTGGCGAGAATCAGGCTATCTACCAGTTTGCCCTCACAAGGCTCATGAACGCCTTCCCCTCTGTTACGAACGGGATAACGGCTGAACTCAGGAATATAATCACGTATAAAGGGATAAGCATGATCACCCTCTTCCTCTACGGGCTCCTCTCATTCGGACTCTTCTACTCAATAGAGCATGCCATGAACATAATATTCAAGGTTCCGAAGAAGAGGCACTTTCTCCTCTCATTGTTCTGGAGCATCTTCATAGTCATGATCGTGATAGCCTTTCTCTTCCTCTCGTTTACCTTCAGTTCGTTTGCAAGTATATTTAGTAGATATCATATAAGGATCCTTGGTATAGAGATAGGGTATAAGGCAGGGATATTCATTAAATATATCGCCCCATTCGTGCTTGTGCTCTCAATCTTTACCACCATCTATACCGTTATACCAAGGGTGAAGGTCTCACTGAGGGATGCGTTCCTTGGTGCCCTCCTTGTGACCATCCTCTGGGAGGTGGCAAAACATTTCTTCACATGGTATGTTAAGAATGTGATACACTTTGGCACCATATACGGGTCACTCAGCACCTTTATCCTCTTCCTCCTCTGGATGTATTATCAATCGTGTATATTCCTTCTTGGAGGGGAGTTTGTGAATAATCTCAGGTCAGGTAGGGAATGATCGAACTTATGGGCAAAGAGGTCGAGGTTGTAACAGGGGATCTTATATACAGGGGTGTGCTCATGGAGGTCACGGAGACCGAGATATCACTCCAATCAGTCAGTGGGTGGATTACCATCCCGATGGAGAGGGTCCTTGATGTGAGGGCGGTGGGTTAGCCAGTCTTCCCCATTATCTTCTGTTGCCACTTCTCCGCCTTTGACAGTATCTCATCTTCATCCATGGTGAGGAGCCTTCCATCCTCCACGATGACCCTTCCCCTTATTAGGACCGTCTCTATATCCGATGGCCTCATGGCATATGTGATGTGGGAGTATATGTCATATATTGGTGTCAGGTGTGGACGATTGAGGCTTGCAATGACTATATCAGCCTCCTTACCAGATGAGATGGTTCCTATCCTGTCACCGAGCCCTATTATCTCGGCGCCGTTCCTTGTCGCCATCAGGAGTGCGGTCTTGCTATCAAGCACGGTGGGGTCTCCTGTGTGTGCCTTGTGGACCTTTGCGGCAGTGGCCATCTCTCCCATGATACTCAGGTCATTATTGCTTGCTGCACCATCTGTGCCAAAGGCGACCTTTATCCCTGCATCAAGCATCTTCGTGACAGGCGCGAAGCCCGATGCCAGCTTCAGGTTGCTCTCTATACAATGGGATACACCGACCCCTCTCTTTGCAAGTATCTCTATCTCCTCATCTGTCAGCCACACACAGTGTGCTGCAAACACCCTCTCGGAGAGAAAACCGATGGCATCAAGGTGCTCTACAGGCCTCCTGCCGTATCTCTCAACACACTGTGAGACCTCAAACTGTGTCTCGGCAAGGTGTGTATGTAGCAGGACATCATATCTCTCTGCCATCTCTTTTGCACGCCTGTAGTTGTCAGGACTGCATGTAAATATGGCATGGGGTGCTATACAGGGTGTTATTAGTGCATGACCCTTCCACTCCTTTATATGCTCTTCTGCCTTTCTTAAATAATCATCGGGTCCCTCTGCATAACCCTTCCACGGAAAGTCCACTATCCCTGTCCCAAGCACGGCACGCATCCCTATCTTCTCAAGTTTTTTCCCTGCCACGCCCTGGAAGAGGTACATGTCTGCATATGTGGTCACACCTGCCTTGAGCATCTCAAGACATGCAAGCTCAATGGCGTCATCAACAAACTCTGCTGTGAGCCATTTCATCTCATTTGGCCATATGTATTTCTCGAGCCATTCCTGGAGGGGGAGGTCATCGGCAAGCCCCCTGAAATAGACCATTGCAGCGTGGGTGTGGGTATTTATCAGCCCTGGGAAGGCAACCCTGTTGTTACCGCCAAGGATTTTATCACTGGTGTACCTCTTTGATATATCACCATCACTGCCGACATCTATGATCCTGCCGTCCCTGATGGCTATGACCCCGTGCTCTATTACAGGGAAACCCTCCTCCATTGTGAGGACATAATCAGCCTTGACAATACAATCAACTTTCTCCATTCTATTCACTCAGTTCAATCAGTTTTTCTGCTATCTGGACGGCATTGAGTGCAGCGCCCTTCCTGAGATTGTCTGCAACGATCCACATGTTTATCCCATTCTCTATGGAGTTGTCCTCCCTTATCCTTCCAACATAGGTCTCATCCTTACCTGCCACGAGTACAGGATGGGGATATATATTCTTCTGCGGTGCATCGTAGACTATGATACCATCCTTCTCAGAGAGTATCGCCCTCACCTCATTGGCTGTCAGCTTCTTCTCTGTCTCTATATTGAGGGACTCCGAATGCCCCCTGAACACAGGCACCCTCACCGTGGTTGCGGTCACCCTGATGGAGTCGTCTCCCATTATCTTCTTCGTCTCATTGATCATCTTGATCTCTTCCTTGGTATACCCATCATCCATAAACTTATCTATATGGGGCAGACAGTTGAAGGCTATCTGATAGGGATAGACCTCTGCCTTTATATCCCTGAAGTTCAGGAGGTCTGTGGTCTGCTTCAGTAACTCATCCATTGCCCTCTTCCCCGTTCCAGAGACCGATTGAAATGTGGTCACAACGACCCTCTTTATCCTTGCAACATCATGGATTGGTTTCAGCACCACCACCATCTGTATGGTGGAACAGTTTGGATTCGCTATTATACCCTTATGCCACTTGAGGTCATCAGGATTGACCTCTGGGACCACAAGGGGCACCTCCGGATCCATTCTCCATGCACTCGAATTGTCGACCACTACACAGCCCGATTCTGCCGCTATCGGTGCAAAGTGTCTGCTCCTTTCTGCACCTGCCGAGAAGAGGGCGATGTCTATACCCTTGAAGACATCCTCTTTCAGGGTCTTCACGGGTATCTGTCTGTTGCGGAACTCTATCCTCTTGCCCTCTGATCGCTCAGAGGCAAAGAGTCTCAGCTCCTCTACCGGAAACTCCCTCTCCTCAAGCACGGAGACCATCTCATTGCCGACCGCCCCTGTTGCCCCGACAACTGCCACTATGTATCTTTCCTTCTTCTTTAACATACCTGCTCCGTTCCTGATAGATATCAAATTATATACTTTATCACAATCAACAAAAAAATTCATAAGGTCATCCGCACCAGGTAGCGTAAAATATTTTGTGTAAAAATCTTGAGAAATATAAAAATAGGGTGTATCCTCCATTGATTAAAAAACAAAATTTAAAGAAAGGAGGTACACC
>MTOQ01000049.1 GCA_002011735.1 Nitrospirae bacterium JdFR-81
GAGGCTTCTTCTTTATCCCTGGGGACGAAGGGTCTGATATTCCTCCTCTTCCATGGTTTATTATTCTCACAGTGGATACTATGTCCTAACCGGAAAGAGGTCTTTAATTGACAATTAAACGATACACTTCTTATAATTTAATTTCTTAATCAATTTCTTCTTTAAGGTGTAAGGAATGAAGATAATAGTCTCTGATATCCCTGAAGAGGGCCTTCAGCAGGACGTGGATCTGAAGGTCTCCATTGACAATAGTGAGCCAGCAGAGGATGTGCATGTCTCTGTGAGGGTCAACAGGTATGGTGAGAGGGTCATGCTTGATGGGAGTGCAGGTATGTCGGTCTCCCTGGTCTGTAGCAGGTGTCTGAAGAGGTTCAGATATCCGATCAGTGTGGAATTTCATGAGGAGTATGTCCCACGACCTGATGCAGTCGATGAAGAGCATGAATTGACGGATGAAGAACTCGCTCTCAATTATTACATCAATGACATGATAAACCTTGACGAGTTTATAAGGGAGCAGGTGATCGTCTCGATACCAATCAAGCCCTTATGTAAGGCCAACTGCATGGGGATATGCCCCATGTGTGGTAAGGATCTGAATGAGGGTTCCTGTGACTGTAAAAAGGAGGATATCGATCCAAGGCTTTCAGCATTAAAGAGAATGCTGTCAGAAAGGAGAAGGGATGGCTAATCCAACACACAGACATACAAGGTCAAGGAGGGACAAGAGGAGGGCCAACTGGAGGATTACACCCCCTGTTATCGCCGTCTGTCCTGAGTGTCAGGAGCCAAAGCTTCCCCACAGGGTATGCACAAATTGTGGGAGTTACAGGGGCAGGAAGATCATCGAGGTCGTTGAGAAAGAAGTTACATGAGGATAGCACTTGATGCAATGGGAGGAGACCACGCCCCTGCTGCCACTGTTGAGGGAGCAGTGGAGGCGATCAAGAAGATCAGGGGTATCTCTGTCATCCTTGTTGGTAACGAGGCCGTTATAATAAAGGAACTGAAAAAGAAGGGATATCCTGCCTCCAAGATAAGCATCAAACACGCCTCTCAGACGGTCGGGATGGATGAGTCTGCGGTTGCTGCCTTCAGGAGGAAGAAGGACTCCTCCATAAGGGTGGCGTTTGAGCTGGTCAAGTCAGGCGAGGCGGATGCGGTCGTAAGCGCCGGCAATTCGGGTGTTGTGATGACCACGGCCCTCTATGTGCTTGGCAGGATACCAGGGGTTGACAGGCCTGCCATAGCAACCGTGATGCCGACCCTAAAAGGGAGCTTTGTGCTTATCGATGCCGGTGCCAATGTGGACTGTAAGCCCAAGCATATGGTCCAGTTTGCTATCATGGGAGAGGCCTATGCCAAGCATGTCTTCAATATAAAGGATCCAAAGATCGGACTCCTTGGCATCGGTGAAGAGGATATAAAGGGGAACGAACTGACAAGGGTTGTCTTTAAATACCTTAAGGCCCTGCATAAGAATTTCATCGGTAATGTTGAGGGCAAGGATATCTTTCTTGGGGATGTCGATGTGGTTGTGTGTGATGGTTTTATTGGGAATATCGCCCTCAAGATAAGCGAGGGGCTTGCAGAGGCGGTTACAAAGATGTTGAAGATGGAGATAAAGAAGAGGACATCAGGGAAGCTTGGATACCTGTTCCTCAAGAATGCCTTCAGGAGCTTTAAAAAGAAGACCGACTACTCTGAGTATGGCGGGGCACCGTTGCTGGGCGTTACAAGGCCATGCATAATCGGGCATGGTCGTTCAACAGGGAGGGCCATAAAGAATGCCATCAAGGTGGCTGTAGAACTGCATCACAAGGGTGTGGTGGATGTTATAACCGAGGAGTTCAGCACAAGGGTTGATCGGAGGGAGTTGGTTGCAGTTTCGAAGTAGGATAGTCGGGATTGGCTCCTACCTTCCACGGAAGAGACTCCACAATAATGACCTCCAGGAGATGGTTGATACCTCTGATGAATGGATTATCGAGAGGACCGGCATAAGGGAGAGGCGGATTGCAGGCGAGCGGGAGGCTGCCTCGGATCTTGGATACAAGGCCTCAAAGAGGGCGATCAAGGACGCAGGTATAAGGCCTGAGCAGATCGACACGATAATCGTGGCCACCATGAGCGGGGATATGCCAATGCCCTCAACGGCTACACTGATCCAGGGGAGGCTCGGTGCAAGGAATGCCTCGGCCTTTGATATAAATGCCGCATGTAGTGGTTTCATATTCGGTCTTGGCGTGGCGGACTCCTTTATCAGGAGCGGGATGTCCAGGAGGCTCCTGCTTGTGGGGGTGGAGGTGAATTCAAGGTTCATAGACTGGCAGGACAGGACCTCCTGTGTGCTGTTCGGAGATGGTGCAGGTGCTGTGGTGATGGAGGCGACCAGATCAAAGGCCGGCATCATCTCAACCCATCTTCACTCCGATGGACGGCACTGGAACCTCATATATGTCCCTGGTGGTGGTTCAAGGCATCCTGCGTCAGAGGCGACGGTCAGGGACAGGATGCATTTCATAAAGATGAGGGGGAACGAGACATTCAAGCTCGCTGTCAGGACGCTCGAGGAACTGGCGGTAAAGACACTGAAGGCAAACAGGATAAAGGCTTCAGAGCTTTCACTCCTCATACCACACCAGGCCAACCTGAGGATAATCAAGGCCATAGCAAAGAGGCTCGATCTACCGATGGATAAGGTGATAATAAATCTTGATAAATACGGGAACACATCGAGTGCCTCGATCCCCATAGCACTTGATGAGGCGGTGAGGAATGGCAGGATTCGGAAGGGCGATTATATCCTGCTCATGGCCTTTGGAAGCGGGCTCACATGGGCATCAGCACTTATAAGGTGGTAAGGGATAAAGGAGGATTGTTATGGATTATTTCCTCAGTGAAGAGCAATTAATGATAAGGGACATAGCACGGCAGATTGCAGAGGAGAAGATCATACCCCAGAGGGCGAAGTTTGACGAGAAGGAGGAGTTCCCATCAGAGATAATGGAGGTGATCGCACAGGCAGACCTCTTCAGGCTCTTTATCCCTGAGGAATACGAGGGTCTTGGTAAGGGGAGCCTTGATCTGACTGTGGCCATCGAGGAGCTCAGCAGGGCCTGTCTTGGTGTGGCCACCTCATATGCAGCGGTTGCCCTTGGCACATATCCTATACTCCTTTACGGGTCAGAGGAGCAGAAGAGGAGATATCTCCCTGATATCGCATCAGGCAAGAGGCTCGTTGCCTTTGCCCTTACGGAGCCGACCGCAGGGAGTGATGCCGGTGGCATCCAGACCACCGCAAGGCTTGAGGGTGATGAATATGTGCTTAACGGGACAAAGCAGTGGATAACAAACGCTGGGGTTGCTGATATATACACGGTTATAGCACTGACAGACAAGAGCAAGGGCGCAAGGGGTGCCTCTGCCTTTATCGTTGAGAAGGGGACAAAGGGCTTCAGCTTTGGCAAGAAGGAGAGGAAGATGGGTATCAGGGCGTCCATTACGAGTGAGCTAATATTTGAGGATTGTCGTATACCCAAGGAGAATATAATAGGCAGGGAGGGGATGGGCTTTATCGTGGCAATGAAGACACTGGACAACTCAAGGGTCGGTGTTGGTGCCCAGGGTGTTGGGGTGGCTCAGGGTGCATTTGAGGAGGCGATGAAATTCGCGAGGCAGAGACGCCAGTTTGGCCAGCCGATAACAAGCTTCCAGGCCATACAGCATATGCTTGCAGACATGGCAACTCAGATAGAGGCCGCAAGGGCCCTTGTTTATTCAGTGGCAAGATATATAGACAGTGGAGCAAGGGACATAAGCAAGGAATCGGCCATGGCCAAGCTGTTCGCAACAGATGTGGCAATGAGGGTAACGGTGGATGCTGTGCAGATCATGGGTGGCTCAGGATACATGAGGGAGTATCCTGTTGAGAAGATGATGCGTGATGCAAAGATACTCCAGATATATGAGGGGACCAATCAGATACAGAGGAATGTTATAGCCCAGGCCCTGATAAAAGAGGCGTCCCGCGGCAGGTAGGTTTCTATCCAACAAATCAAAAAATCCTTAAAAATTTTGAGAAATAATGAATTCTATATAAAAATGGATGGGATTCTGCCATTCTGATGGGATTTATCAGTTATGTTAATCTTTTTTCAGGTTTACTTTTTATACAATAAGTGCTATAGTTAATAGCACCGAAGAGGGAGACGGATCCTTGAAAAAAGATCCCCTTTATTTTGACAGGTGATTGTGGTATAATTTGTATATAGATTGCTCTTTGACAAAAAAGTAGGCCCGCAGTCAATTTCCAACCTAAGAGTTTGATCCTGGCTCAGAACGAACGCTGGCGGCGCGCCTAACACATGCAAGTCGAGCGGGGTGCACGGAGCAGAGGACTTCGGTCCGAAGCACCGTGTTACCTAGCGGCGAACGGGTGAGTAACACGTAGGTAACCTACCCTCAGGAGGGGGATACCCCCGGGAAACCGGGCTCAATACCCCGTACCATTCAGGGGTGAAACTCCCCTGGATGAAAGGTGCAGGCAACTGTGCCGCCTGAGGATGGGCCTGCGGCCTATCAGGTAGTTGGTGGGGTAATGGCCTACCAAGCCTAAGACGGGTAGCCGGGCTGAGAGGCTGGCCGGCCACACTGGGACTGAGACACGGCCCAGACTCCTACGGGAGGCAGCAGTGGGGAATCTTGCGCAATGGGCGAAAGCCTGACGCAGCGACGCCGCG
>MTOQ01000036.1 GCA_002011735.1 Nitrospirae bacterium JdFR-81
TAAAAACATCCACCCTCCCTATCACCCACCTCCCGGTGGTAACATCCATACCTGCAATATACACAACACCTGAACCCTCATCATATGCAAACACCACACCANCAGCCTTCCTTCCTGCCCCTNCATCCACAACCCTCGCCCTCGCCTCTATGCCCATACCATCTCCGTTTACAACATCCGTGAGGGAGTAGATGAATCCCCTCGCACCCCCATATACATCGCCCATTACACTGCCCTTACCACTGTAGACCAGCTCATCACCACCCTCAGCCCCCTCGATCCTCCATATGCCTGATAACTGATCCCAGTTGAATGTCTCAGAAAACACAAAGGCAGCCGAGGCATTCCTGTCAGCATCCATAACCACCTGACATACCTGGGCCGTCCCTGTGCAATCGCCACTCCATCCATCGAATATCCACCCCACCTCAGGGATGGCCTCCAGTGTAACCTGGGTCCCAATAGAAAAGTCCTCAACACAGTCATCTCCACACACTATCCCCTCAGGCGTGCTCGTAACAGTCCCTTCACCTGTCACACCTACTGTAAGCTGGTATACAGAAGGAATGACATCTATATAGTCCACCCTTGTAAGTGTATCAGGGCTTCCATCTGCATCCACCACCTGGAGGCTCACAGTGTACTGGCCAGGCTCTGTATAGGTGTGGGAGGGCTCTGGCTCTGTGGAGTCAACAACCCCATCATTATCAAAGTCCCACTCATATGTCAGGGGCTGATCATACCCTGTGGAGCTGTTTGTGAAGTCCACTGTCAATGGAGCCAGACCGCTTGTCGGAGAGGCGGTAAACTCTGCCACAGGCGATGTATCATCTATGGTGGCCGTGGTTGTCTGTTCGGCCGTGGCTCCATGATCATCCGTCACCCTGAGTCTTACGGTGTATGTGCCCTGTTGTGCATATGTATGGGTCTGGGTAGGAGAGGCAGAGGCATACTCGTAAATCCCATCATCATCGATGTCCCATTCATAGAGGGTTATGCTACCGTCCGCATCACTTGAACCTGACCCATCAAGGGTGATGGGCTGGCCTTCAATCCCTGAGTAAGGCCCTCCAGGGGCTGATAGAGGACGGTAATTCCCTGTTCCGTTAAGGGCTATCTCAAAGGGATCCTCATCAGGATCATTGGAAGGGATACTCAACACAGCGGTCTTGTGGCCACCTGAGGACGGTGAAAACACAACACCAACCACACAGTGCCCAGAGCTACTCAGTGTCTGGCCTGAGCAGGCATCAGAGGCTATGGCAAAGTCTCCTGAATCAGGGCCTGTTACCTGGACACTCCCGATCAAAAGATCAGCACCACCGATATTGGAGATACTGAAATCATATACACCTGATGACCCCCCTTCGGTAACAACCCCATAATCATGGGATGTGTATATAGTGGTGATATCAGGGTTCAATACATCGGTTGTATAGATATCAACCCTTGAATTACCATTGGACGCGATATAGAGCCTATTATGCCTGAACAGGAGACCCAGGGGCGTAAAGAATGGATGGTCGGCCTCATATACAGCGCCGATGTATGCACCACTGTTGCTGTCAAATGCCTCCACAATCCCCTGATAGGCATCACTCACATAAATCCTGCCTCCCTCAACCGCCACCCCAAGGGGCCTGACGAGTATCCCGTCCCCCACATTGCACCACATCATCCCGCAGCTCCTCTTTTCAAATCCCCTCTTAAAGGTGCCCCCCATAGTGAATATCTGTATCCTTGCACCCCTGTAGCTTGAGATAAGGGGGAGGTCTGTGACTATTATCTCTGAGTTTGCCTCATCAATAGCAATGGAGGTGGGAAAGTTGAACTGACCATTGCCAGAGCCTGAGCCACCGAATGAGAAGTCAAATGAGCCATCAGGGTTATAGACCTTTACCATGTCATCCTTACAGTCCACCACATAGACCCTACCAGAAGAGTCTATGGCTATAGCACATGGTCTCTTAAACTCCCCATCTCCAGAGCCTAATTTAAAGAGCAGGTTGAGATCCGCATCATATACCTCAACATTTCCCCTGCCTTTATTCCCCACAAATATCCTGCCCGACCCATCAACCGCCACCCCAAGCGGCCTGTCCAGCCCTGTGAGGCTCTTTATGAACGTCCCATCAGGGCCGTATATATTCAGACGGTTACGGGTGGTGTCTGTAACATAGATCCACTCGTTTGAACCAACGGCCACAGAACCTGGGTCTTTGAGGTTTACTGACGCAGGCTCAAGCCTCTTGAAGGCAGGAAGTGTGAGGGCGGCGTAAGCCATGCATGAGTATCCACTCATCATAAGGATTATAAGCACAAGGGGTATTAATGTATATATTTTCTTTATCATCACACTTTACTCCGTTTTTTAAATATGCAAGAAAGATGCCAGGATTCTGGGACATGGGGGTGTAAAGATAAAAATATATAACCCTTTGAAATATAATAGAGATATTACGCTTCCCTGTTCCCCTCATTTTTAAGAGGGGCTGACCTGTTTTAACGCTTTTATGCAATAGTGACAGGATTTGTCATCATCTCTAATCAAAAAAGATCTTGTTTTTCAGGTAGATTACAAATTTATGCCGGCCATATAGACAGACATCACCAACGGCCAGACTGGTATTTTGGGATAGACCTCGTGTGTGTTAAATCACGCAGTGGTGCGTATTTTCACACACCTGCAAACTCACGGTGAAGGCCTGTCAGGGGATGTCTTCAGCTCGATTAGATACTCAAAGAATGCCTTGCACTTTTTGAGTCTGAATATGTATACCTTCTTTGAGCGCTCCTGGATGTCCTCAAGCCTCTTAAGCAGGGCATCCGCCCTCTCGCTCAGGGCCCTGAGCTCCTCTAACTTTAATGACTCACCCACCTCAACCCTTGAACAGATATACTCAAACTCCTTATGCCAGTCATCCTCACTGAATGCGACACCGGACAAGAGAGGACTAAATAAGATAAATAGTAATGAGGCAATAAGGACTGTCTTTCTCATCTCCTCCACGGGTTCCCCTTTATTAATATTTGGTTGTAATATCAGGATGACATCCCCTGCAGTCATCTATGGGGAATGCCACCCTCAGGTGACACGCCCCGCAGAATTTTCCATCAAGTATATAGACCATTGAGAAATGCTTTGTTGTCTTCTTCTTTATATTAAAGATATCAGGATGACAGTTTGCACAGTCAAGCCAGTAGTTGTGTTTTTCATGGGAGAAGTAGGCAGGCGGGACCATACTCCACTCTGCCTCAAGCCTCAGCTTCTTCTTAAACGGCATGGGCTCATAAGGCTCATCAAATATGGTCTGCTTTGGTTTTATCTTCCCTGTCTCAATGGCCCTTGTCCAGTCGATCTTATTACCATACTTTGATGGAGGGAGGGTCTTTGAGAGTCCCTCGAATTTTTCCTTCCCATAGGTTATGTCTCCATTGTGGCATTTCTTACAATTCTCCTCTGTATGGCCGAATGCTATCTTCCCATTATGACAGGCACCACAGAACCTGCCCTTCCTGTTCGCATCCTCTGTGATCTCGGTGGTATTGACCTTCATCTGGAAGTCAAGCTCGAAGTGGCACACCCTGCATGTATAATGGACCCTGTGCGACCAGTGGGAGAATGTAACGGGTCTTTCACCCTTCTTCTCTGACAGCCTGTTTATCAGGAGGTTGCCATACTGCTCAGGCGGTGGAAGGGGTGGAAGATCCCAGAAGCCTGATGCATATACATCAAGCGTGAAGGCAACCACTATAAGGATCAACGCAAGCCTCTTCATCCTGTCTGACTAAAACACATCCTTTGTATGGCATAGCCTGCAGTCTGTGTTCGGAAAGGCGACCTTTCCGTGGCATGCACCACAGAACTTCCCATTAAAGATATCCTGCATGGAGAAGACGGTCACACCCTTCTTGATGCCGAATATATCAGGGTGGCAGACCTCACACCCGTTCCATACGGCGTGTTTCTTGTGGGAAAAGATTATATCAGGCATCCCCACCTCTTTTGCCTGTAACTCTGTATCAAGGGGTATATTGAGCGGCTTCCTCCTGATGGATACACCCTCGATATAGTCCTTCAGCTTGACCAGACCCCTCTCCTCTGCCTTCAACCAGTCCACCTTGTTCCCGAAGCGCGACCTGGGAAACTTCTTGACAAACTCATAGAAGTCATACTTAAACTCAACTTCCCTACCATATGAATGGCACAGATCACAGTTCTTCTTAAGCCTGCCTGATCGATCCTTCTCCTCAGGTGCAAACGCCTCCTTACCATTGTGGCATACACCACAATAAAGACCCGCCTTATTGTCATCCTCCATTATGCCCGTGCCTCCTGCCTGCATCGCAAACCCTATATCCACATGGCAGAGCCTGCATGTGTATTTTGCACGGTGGAGCCAGTGATTGAATACCACAGGGGCTATATTATTCTTCTCTGAGTAGTTATTTATAACCACATTACCATACTCATGGGGCTTCGGTGGCCTCTTCCTCACCCCGAATGTCTGTGCAATTGCAAGAGAAGCAGTAAGCAAAGAGATAACCATCAATATCAGTCCCCTCTTCATAGCCCACCTCCACATAATTCAATTTACAAAATAATAATCACATTTAACAGAGTTGTCAAGGTTTTTGCTCTTTCCGGTTAGGACATAGTATCCACCCTGCGAATAATAAACCATGGAAGAGGAGGAATATCAGACCCTTCGTCCCCAGGGATAAAGAAGAAGCCTCT
>MTOQ01000063.1 GCA_002011735.1 Nitrospirae bacterium JdFR-81
GTGTACCTCCTTTCTTTAAATTTTGTTTTTTAATCAATGGAGGATACACCCTATTTTTATATTTCTCAAGATTTTTACACAAAATATTTTACGCTACCAAAGATTTTGTCACGCCCCTGTGTGTAGTGGTTGTTCAGTCCTGTATTATCTTATACGAATGGGTGATCTTTGCCGTGCCCGCGAGGGTTGCGCCGACCGCGCAGTATTTATTGAATGAGAGTTCAATCGCCCTCTTTACAGCGTCCTCTGATATATCCTTGCCCTTGANCACATATTCTATGTGCAGGGATGTGTATTTATGNGGNTAGTCCTCTGCCTGCTCACCTGTTATGTTCATCTCAAATCCTGTTACGTCCTGTTTCTTTTTCCTGAGTATGGATATCACATCCATGCCTGTGCAGCCACCAAGCGCAATGGGCAATAACTCGATTGGCCTTGGACCTGTGTCTGCTCCACCTACATTCGGAAGCGCGTCCATGACAACGGCATGTTTTGAATCTCCCATACCGATGAACTGCATGCCATCAACTAATTTGACCTTGATCCTTCTCATGGGCATACCTCCACGAAATTTTTAATAAAGATGTCCAATTCCTGCCCATTTTGTCAAACCCCCCAAAAATGTAGCAAAGGGTTTTTGTATAATT
Organism: Nitrospirae bacterium JdFR-81; assembly: GCA_002011735.1. Classification (GTDB taxonomy): domain Bacteria; phylum Nitrospirota; class Thermodesulfovibrionia; order UBA6902; family UBA6902; genus JdFR-81. Next base: position 648 of record MTOQ01000063.1, read on the forward strand.
AATCATGCTTCTGAAGGAGGTGCTTGACAGGCTTTATGATACCTATAACTTTGAAGAGAGGCTCAGGCATGACCCGATTGAGTTTCCACACAGGTATTCAGACCCCGTTGATATAGAGGTTGTGGGCTTCATCGCCTCCCAATTTGCCTATGGCAGGATAGGCTTGTTTAAACCTGTTATCGAGAAGATACTCAATCTCTGTGGAAGGAGGCCCCATGATTTCCTTTTCAACTTTGATCTCAAGAAGGATTCAAGATACCTCAAAGGGATAAGCTATAGATTCAGCAGTGAAGAGGATGTTCTGTGTTTCGTGTATATGGTGAGTGTCATGCTTAAGAGGTGGGGTTCGTTGAGACAGGCATTCTATCATTACTATAGGAATGACCACAGGGATATAGGTCATGCGCTTTCAGGTTTTGTCAGCTCTTTTTTAGATATCGACACAAGCCCTGTATATGGAAAGGATATAAGACCCCGTGGATTAAGGCATTTTTTCCCCCTTCCGGAGGGTGGCAGTGCCTGTAAAAGGCTGAACCTCTTTCTGAGATGGATGGTGAGGAGGAGGGATATAGACTTTGGTATATGGAAGAGGGTTCAACCGTCTAAATTAATCATACCCCTTGATACCCACATCGCAAGGATTGCAAGGTGTCTCANGCTTACAGGCAGAAAGACATCTGACTGGAAGACCGCAGTGGAGATCACAGNATCCCTCAGAATGCTTGATCCTGAAGATCCCCTCAGGTATGACTTCGTCCTCTGCCACCATGGTGTTTCTGGCCAGTGCCTGGGAGAGAGGGCNCCTCACATCTGCTCAAGATGCATACTCTATGATATAAATCATAGATAGNCCCTCCAAAGTTTGGTTTCATAATATCAAAAAGCCTTCAAGGAGGTAAGGNATGTCTAATAAGACGGCAAGGAACCTGTTTATATTCGGCAGCCTTTTCTGTTTTGTGATCCTTGTCATCCTCACCATTGATACGATGAAGAGGCTTGACCAGAGGACCCCACCAATCACAGAAGAGGTCGATGCCGGCAAGAGGGTCTGGCATAAATACGACTGTATAGGATGCCACACGATCCTTGGTAATGGTTCATACTTTGCACCTGATATGACGAAGGTTGTTGAGAGGAAGCCGAAGGGTTANCTGAGGAAGTTTATCCTCAACCCAAGGGCCGTCAAACCTGATGCTGCAATGCCAAGGCTGGGTCTTACAGAAGAGGAAGTGGACAGCCTCCTCGCATTCTTGGACTGGATCTCAAAGGTGGACACCAATGGCTGGCCACCAAANCCGATACTCGCTGTTGCCACCGGAAGGCCGTCAAGCAGGGGGCAGGTGCTGTTTCAGCAGTACAACTGCAATGCCTGCCATCAGGTGATGGGGATCGGTGGCACAGCAGGGCCTGATCTGTCCCATGTTGGCACAAGGAGGCCTGATATCGAGTGGCATATCAAGCATCTGAAGGAGCCGGCCTCTGTTGTCCCCAACTCAGCGATGCCGGATTATTCACACCTCAGTGACGAGGATCTCAGAGAACTGGCGGAGTATCTCGTCTCATTGAAATAAATATTTGGGAGGTTTAAAAATATGCGATACCAAAGCCATAAGATAGCAAGAAACTTCTATACCGCTGCCACACTCCTGTTCCTTGTGCAGGTTGTCGTTGGTATTGTGGCGGCGCTCCAGTTCATCTGGCCTGACTTCTTCATCCTGAACTTCAACACAATAAGGACCCTCCATATCAATGCGCTTGTTGTCTGGCTGCTCCTTGGGCTGATGGGTGCTACATATTATGTCGTGCCAGAGGAGTCAGAGACGGAGCTATGGAGTATCCCCCTTGCACACTTCCAGTTCTGGGCCACCATCCTTGCTGTTGGTGCGGTGGTCGTTGGTTATATAGTAATGGGCCTGAATCCTGGTGCNAACACCCAGATATTCGGGACAAACCTCCTCAATGAGGGGAGGGAGTATATCGAGGCACCAAGATGGGCAGANGTACTTATAGTGGTCTCTGTGCTCCTCTTCCTGTTGAATAACTTTATGACNGTGTTGAAGACAAAGAAATTCACGGCTGTTCAGGGCGTCCTGCTTGCAGGNCTCACCTTTCTTGCACTTATGTATCTTCCAGGGATGTTCTATACAAAGAGTATGGTCAAGGATCAATTCTGGTGGTGGTGGGTTGTCCATCTCTGGGTTGAGGGCTCCTGGGAGGTGATAGCAGGAGCGCTCCTTGCCTTTATGCTTCATAAGCTCCTTGGTGCTGACAGGAGGATGCTGGAGAAGTGGATGTATATAGAGGTTGGGCTGGTCCTGTTTACAGGGATACTGGGACTTGGACACCATTATTACTGGATCGGGACACCAAGATACTGGCTCTGGGTTGGAGGCATCTTCAGTTCGCTTGAGCCCATACCTCTCCTTGTTATGGTATGGGATGCCTTCAGGACAACGAGGGAGACACGGGGTGTTGTTGAGAACAAGATAGGACTCTACTTTACCGTTGCCCATGCAATATTTAACTTTGTGGGTGCAGGGCTGTGGGGTGTGATTCATACCCTGCCGCAGGTCAATAAATGGACACACGGCACGCAGATAACAACTGCCCATGGACACCTTGCCTTTTATGGGGCCTATGTCCTGCTTATCCTCTCAATGATATATGTGACACTGCCGTCCATAAGGGGGGTGAGGTCCTTCAACCAGTCAAGGGGTTACCAGGCATTCTGGTGGATGACCATCTCGATGATCTTCATCGTCCTTACCCTTACAGGTGCTGGAATGGTCCAGACCTATATGGAGCGTCTCCTTGGACTTGATTACGTAACCGTAAAGGCCACCTACAATCTCTGGTTCTGGGCGTTCAGGGCGATATTTGGTGTGGGCTTTCTGGTTGGTGTCTTGATATTTGTGAAAGACTACTTCACATTGGGCAAAAGGCCCGCGGTCTGATATAAAGGGCAGGGAGTCCCCTGCCCTTTATGATCTATCTCATACCTTGAGTATGGGTTATAAATTTATCATTAATCCATGAAGANCAAGAGGATCCATGCCCTCAGAAGGACAAGCCAGTTGCTCTTCATCCTTTTAATAGTCCTTATGCCAGTGCTTGATATCCTCAGGTTCGATTCAGAGACAGGNAGTCTTATATTCCTTGGAGGAGAGTGGGGGCTGNGGCTCAAGGAGGGTTTTTATGCCGATGCCTCCCTGAGGAATGTTTCGAGTGTGACCNTGCAATTCCTTCTTAAGGCGATACTCCCNTGGCTGGGTATACTCTCTATCTTCCCCATACTNGGATACCTCACAGGCAGGTTCTTCTGTGGATGGTTATGCCCTGAAGGGGCACTGTTTGAGCTCTTTGACTTTCTGACCCTCAGGATATTCGGGAGGAGAAACCCTTTTGTAAGGGCCGATAATGATCCTGATGTGCCAACGGATAATAGATGGGCCTATGTGATACTTGCGGTATTGTTGATGATTATCATACCACTGTCAGGTGGCGTCATCCTTACAGGCTACTTTGTCAATCCACACACTGTATGGACCCAGATAATAAACTGGGATTTCACATTCGGTGTAAAGGCCGGGATAATAGGGGTTGCGATATATCTGTTCATCTCCTCGATCATTGTCCGTCACACCCTCTGCAAATATGTATGCTCAGCAGGCCTGATGCAGATGCTGTTTGGATGGGCAAGCCCTTTTTCATTGAGGATCAGGATGGATCAGTCAAGGATGAGGGCATGCACCGATTGCAGGAGGTGTGAGA
>MTOQ01000051.1 GCA_002011735.1 Nitrospirae bacterium JdFR-81
AAGACATGGGTGAATGGAAGATGGCGGTCCAGATATATTTCAATGCATTAGAGGTGGATGACCTATCCGAGGAGTTTTATCAACGACTCATGATCTGCTACCGCAACCAGGGACGACTGGCAGATGCCAGGGCTGTTTATGAACGATGCAGGACTGTGCTCGAAGGAGTCCTTGGTATAACACCGTCAGAAAAGACCGTAGAAATATTTAGATCACTTACCCGGCAAGGGCGCTGAGCACTCAGAACCTGTAAGTTATACCCATGCCTATGAGATGGGTGGATGAATCATAGATCCCGTTTGCACTTGTAGCCTGGTTCAGGGTGCCGTCCTCGGGGTTATCATCAATAGCATTGTCTTTCTGCCTCTCTTCAGCCCAGAGGTATGCATATGAGATGTCTATACTGAAAGACCTGTAATCGATCTCCACCCCTGCACTTATCAGTTGTTGCCTGGCGTCCGGAACAACAGGTTCAAAGGTATCATCAGGAACAGGGGTCGTGCTTGAGAGATAGCCTGTGGAGATTGAAAATATATCATTAACACTATACCTTACACCCACAAACCCGGCAAGCACATCTTTCCAGTCCTTTTCCATGGTTGAGGTTATGACCCCTCCAACAGGCTGACCGAGATGTAGGGTCAACCTGTCATAGGATGACCATCCCTCCCACCTGATCCCTGCTGTGATCACCAGGCGGTTGATCCCTTTATACGCCATAGCTGCGTGTAACTGTGATGGAAGGGTGATCTCTGTCCTGCCCGTGGTATCAGGGAAGGTGGTCTCAAGCACAGGAGATGGGAGGTCAAAGGTGATGTCGCCATCAATATCTACATGGATCCTGCTCCTGTAGGAGGCACCAAGGGTGATATCCTTATTTATATCAAAGGCCAGACCGATATTATATCCAATCCCGCTTCCTTCACCATCAAACCTCTGTCTGGCATCTGGCAGTCCAAAGGCTGAGAGATTGATCTTCTTTTCTGAGATTGAATCAAGGGAGAGAAAATCAATTCCCAAGGCTATTGAGACACCCTTGAGCATCTGAAATGAGAGCACAGGGTTTATATTTAAGGTGCGGAGTTTCGAAGAGGTTGTTATATACCTTCCCTCCCAGTCATCTCCCCACCCCTCGTCACCACCAAGGCCGAATGGACTGAATATCCCCAGACCAATGCTTACTCTATTGTTCACTTTATGCGAGATATACAGGGTTGATGGATAGGATATCTCTCTTTCCGCCTTGTAGGTTTCTCTGGAATAATCGCTCCTGAATCTCTGTGAAGGTATTATCAGCGTTGTGCCAATGGATATCTGGGTGCCCTCCAGTCTATTGATCAGGGCAGGATTCAGGAAGATGGCTGATGGATCATCAGCATATGCCACCCTGGACTCTCCCTGTCCCAGTGATGCACTGCTCTGTGTATAGATAGCAAAGCCTGATGCACCGGCATACCCAGTGGAGAGGAAGATAAATGTAGGTATCAGGGAGGAGATAATGAGTTTACTATATCCTTTAAAACGCATATCGTGTTTGTATTCAGAGGGGCTAAATCCTTGAAGCAGGATTATTGCCATTTATTATCAATCGGTTAAGTTCATCAGCTGCTGGAGATCACACTAAATAATAACATAAAAATCCATAAAGGGAAATCTTTTTTTTTCGAATCTTTCAGAATCTGTTACCGATCTGTTACCGGCCGTGTGATATGGTGAAACTATAAGGAGATGCTGAAATGCATATTTCAACTCCCATATTCAGAATTGGCAAATGAAATTAGTGGACAGTTATATCATCCATATATATCGACGTGATAGTGAAGGGATATTCGGGACGGTGGAGGAGGTTGCTAGTGGCCAGAAATTATCTTTCAGTAAGATGGACGAACTCTGGCGGATACTCATGGGAGGACAGGAAGAAGATGAATAGGAGTTGACAGTGAAGAAGCTTATGGTTCATCAAATCCCATTATTTTTCATAATTCTGCTGTTATTTATCTGCCCATCCGATGGAAGTAAGCAGAAAAAAGCAGAAGGGCCTGATATCCGAAGCGAAATAGAACAACTGGAGGATAAGATCAGATTTGAAAAAGCACTGTATGAGACTCTTAGAGAAGCAGAATACTATATATCGTTGATGAAGGATGCCAATACCGATATTGGTCAGTTATTAAGGAAGGTAGCAGATTCGGTCTCAGGAGGAAAAAGCGAAGAAGAGGTCAGCAGACTGATTAATGAAGTAAACAAAGAGATAGAACCCTATTTCAGGTTAGATAACAAGGGCAACCTTTACTGGGGGACAGCAATGCAATTCATTGCGGGAATTCCTGCACAATTTTCGTCAGCAGGTGTAGGGGCGCTCACACCTGAGACCGCTTATGAAGTCATTACTGAGTGGAAGAGAAACAATGAAGAACAATTAAAGATAAACAAACAAAGGGTTGAAGTATTAAAGGAAAATCCCATGCTGAATTCAATACTAACTTATAGGAACAATGAATTCAAAGAAAAGATAAAGTCCTTAGATGAGATCGCAAGAAAATACGAAGAGACCTTTACCGTCTGCGAGAGGCTTATAGATGAGTCTGAGACCCTTATAAGAGATGCAGACAGGATGGCAGCAGCCATATCAGATGTAGTAGAAAATGCCATGATGACACCACATGTTAAGATCGTGAATGAAATGGCTCAGGCCTTCAGGAAGAACCTCTCATGGTTGGCAAGGGCTCATAGTATGTTCTCCAATGCTGCTGATTTTACACATGATTCTGCCGAAACAATCTGTGATTATGCTGACAAGGCGTCTTCATCTTCGACAGAAAATAAAGAGGCTCTCAATGAATGGAAAAACAACTCAACAGCCCTTATTGTAAAGTCTGCCATGTCGTTAAAGATTGCAGCAAATGAATCTGAAGCAGCCAAATCAGCTTTGGCGATAGAAACACCAGGTATGCAGAAAGTATTGAGGAAACTTGTTACAACCCGCAAAACTGTGAATATGCTTTTTGATGTGCGTTCTAAATTCGAGAAATATAAGGAGAATGAAAAAATATATATAGAGAAGTATAAAGAACTCAATAAATTAGCAAGGTCATTTCATGAACTACAGAACAGGCTTTTAAATAAAGTTAACTCTTTATCTGACGATTACACAATCTCGCAACACTCCCCCGAAGTCGCCTCGGAGATAAGAGATTTAGTCGGAGATATGCGCAAAGAGATATCAGAATATATTTTAAAGGCAGAACCAGGATATTTACGATTCCCTGCTGTAACTCAAAATATTGAAGCGCTATTCTACGCTATGTCACTTTTGACAGTTGAACAGAAAGAGGCGGACAGGAAGTACAGTGAAAAGATCCTTGAGATATCAGGATTGCTGGAGCAGGCCATGGAGGGAATAGAATCTCTGGAGATGGATATGGACATCCTTAATTCCCCGAACGAGCTTGAGAGGGCAAGGCAGTGTTATAACAGACTGGAAAATGCAATGGCAGAACCAACAATTGGGAAAGACGAGGCTGGTTCTGATATTAAGTCTCTCAGGTCCAGGTTAGGGCAGATAATAACACTTGGTAATGAGGCAGCATCCATGTGGGAGGCCAACGGGGTTGAGTTTAAGCTTGAAGATTCAGAGGAGGCCTGTGCACGGGCAAAGGCACTTAAGAAGGAGATTGAAAAAGAGAAAGACAATCTTGATAGGGCTTCAGAGCTGGTTAA
>MTOQ01000074.1 GCA_002011735.1 Nitrospirae bacterium JdFR-81
GCTTGAACCTCCTGTCATTATTGGTTGTACAGGTGATATTCTATCACCTTTGACAGAGGTTTCAAGCCTTATGATAATTTTTTAGCGGACACTACTGATATAATATATCACTGAAAATAAAATTACTGGAGGTAGAGACCCTCTCCCGCAGGGAGGGGAAGGTATTTCTATGAGCATAAGGATTGCCCTCTGTCAGATCAACCCCACTGTTGGAGACCTCTCTGGTAATACAGAGAAGATCCTCTCCTTTATCAAGAGGGCAAGGAAAAAGGCTGTAGATATAGTGGTCTTCCCGGAGCTTGCCACAACCGGATACCCTCCAGAAGACCTCCTCCTGAAACCGCAGTTCATAGAGGATAACCTCAAGTCCCTGAAACAGATAGTGGATGGTTCAGGGGAGATAATAACGATCGTTGGTTTTGTTGACAGGGGGGAGGGGCTTTATAATGCTGCTGCCATAATATCGGACAGGAGACTTATTGATGTCTATCACAAGAGACATCTACCAAACTATGGTGTCTTTGACGAGTATCGCTACTTTGTTCGTGGCAGGAGGTTCCCTGTCTATTCAATAAACGGTTTGAGGTTTGGTGTAAATATCTGTGAGGACATATGGCATGAGCATGGGCCTGCAAGGATTCAGGCGATGAATGGTGCAGAGATGATCATCAACATCAATGCCTCTCCATATCATATGGGAAAGATATCATTGAGGGAGGAGATAGTCAGGAAGAGGGTGCAGGAGTGCGGGGTGCCCATTGTGTATGTGAACATGGTGGGTGGTCAGGATGAGATCGTCTTTGACGGAGGCAGTTTTGTCCTTGATGAAAACGGTGAGGTGGTGGTCAGGGGAAGACAGTTTAAAGAGGAGATCATCTATGTGGATATAGAGGTCATGGCAAAAGGCAGGACAGCAGGGAAGAGGAGGGCGGGTTTAAGCAGGATGCTCCGTGATGATGAGTCAATAGATAATGTCAGGGTTCCATGGAAACCTCGCAGGGGCCGTGTTGCTATAAAGAGGAGCATGGCACGGTTACTCTCAGGCATGGAGGAGGTGTACAGTGCCCTTATACTCGGGACGAAGGACTATGTGCATAAGAATGGCTTTAATGGTGTGGTGATAGGGATGAGTGGAGGCGTTGACTCCTCACTGGTTGCGACCATAGCAGTGGATGCCCTTGGCAGGGATAATGTCCACGGGATATTCATGCCATCAAGATACACATCAAGGGAGAGTTATGAGGATGCCTTTACACACGCAGAGAACCTTGGCATAAAGCTGCTCACCATCCCCATTGATGGCATCTTCAGGGCATATCTCAGGAGCCTCTCAGAGTATTTTAAGGGCACAGAACCAGGCGTGACAGAGGAGAATATACAGGCCAGGATAAGGGGAAATATATTGATGGCCTTCTCCAATAAGTTTGGCTGGCTCGTGCTGACAACCGGTAACAAGTCCGAGATGAGCGTCGGGTATGCAACCCTGTATGGTGATATGGCAGGTGGCTTTGCGGTGATAAAGGACGTTCCAAAGACCATGGTGTATGAGCTGTGTAAGTGGAGGAACAAAAAAGAGGGCAGGGCCCTGATACCTGAGAGGGTGCTGTGGAAGGACCCATCCGCAGAGCTCAAGCCCGACCAGAAGGACACGGATACACTACCACCCTATCCGGTGCTCGATCCCATACTGAAGGCCTATGTAGAGGAGGACAAGAGTTTCAGGGAGATATTGAATATGGGCTGTGACATTGCCTGTGCACAGAAGGTCATAAGCATGGTTGACCATTCTGAATACAAAAGGCGCCAGGCACCTCCTGGCATAAAGATAACGCCAAGGGCATTTGGCAAGGACAGGAGGTTCCCGATCACAAACAGATACAGGAGCTACTGATAGCAATCGACAGGAGGGGAGCTATGATGATCAGATTGCCAATATCCCTATCCTTCATGCTGATGGTGCTGGTGTTGTTATCACCACTGCAATCATGCACAGGCTCAGACATTACCAGGGAGAAGATGGACTATAAGGTGATCCCCGAGATCAGGGATGTGAGACCCGACAGGCCGATAAAGATAAAATTGAAGCGTAATGCAAAGGGCAGTTATTCATGGGAGTTGACCGGCGAGGATGTTGACAGGCTCATAGAGATTGATAGAAAATTAAGAGAATCTATTATAATGAAGACGGACCAGTAAGGAGGCTATGATGAAACTGAAACCCCTGGCACTCGGGATAGCAGGCGGGATATTCTGGGGGTTGTGTGTATTTCTCACGACCCTGCTCTCATACTATACAGGTTATGCAAGGGCATTCCTTGAGGCACTGCCTGGTGCCTTCTATCCGGGCTACAGCATCTCTGTTGTCGGCAGTTTTATCGGCCTTGCCTATGGCCTTGTGGATGGCTTTCTCACAGGCCTGATATTTGGATGGCTCTATAATAAGGCAGTGGACATCTGATCCCTGATATAGCCCTCAAGCAGGATATCCCCTCCCACTCTCCTTAAACGCATCTGCCTTATCTGTATCGCATCCTTCAGTGACAGGGGAGACCTGCCACCTATCGATGGTATGGCATCAACACCTCCTATTATAATTGGCGCGATAAAGAACATCACCTTATCAACAACCCCTTCAGACAGTGCAGATGCACCGACTGATGAGCCACCCTCGATCATCACACTCATAATACCCATCCTGCCCAGTTCGTCCATCAGGGCCCCTATATCCACCCCTCCGCCCTTTCCTCTGACAATCATGACCCTGCTGCCTGTTGCCTTGATCTCCCTGATTCTTTTCTGTGTCCCCCTTGTCGTTACAACTATGGTCTTTCCATCCCCGTGCTTCAGTACCCTTGAATCAGGTGGTATGCTCAATCTGGTGTCGAGTATCACCCTGTAAGGGTTTCTACCACCCTTTATCCTGCAGTCAAGGGAGGGGTTATCCTTCAGGATGGTTCCTATACCCACCATAACGGCATCCACCTCGTTCCTCAGCCTGTGCACCATCTGCCTCGCCTTCTCTCCCGTAATCCACTTTGATTCCCCCCTTGATGTGGCTATCCTTCCATCCATGCTCTGGGCCAATTTCAGGATCACAAACGGCCTCTTTGTCGTGATATACTTGACATACGCCTCATTGAGCCTCCTTGCCCTGTCCTCCATTATACCAACGTCAACATCGATGCCGGCCTTCCTGAGCTCAAGGATGCCCCTTCCAGAGACCATGGGGTTTGGATCGACCATTGCAACGACCACCCTCTTTATCCCGGCTCCTATAATCACACCTGTGCATGGGGGTGTCCTCTTCTTTGTATGACAGCATGGCTCAAGATTCACATAGAGTGTTGATCCCCTTGCCCTTCTGCCCGCCTCTTCAACGGCTATCGCCTCTGCATGGGGTGTGCCCGCCCTCCTGTGATATCCCTCTGCTATTATCCTTCCCCCCTTTACAACCACAGCACCCACCATGGGGTTTGGACTCGTCCTCCCCCTTGCCCTCACGGCCAGTGCTAATGCCCTCTTCATGAACCTCAGATCATCCATGGTTAATATCCTAAATGATTTTGTATAAAAAACTCTATCCAGACGATAACGTACAATATTTTTCGCACAATTGGAGCCATGGTGACCTCGAATCTGGCAAAGTAATTTGTTCCAAGAAACCAAACCAGAGGAGGAACACCATGAC
>MTOQ01000041.1 GCA_002011735.1 Nitrospirae bacterium JdFR-81
GCGTCGTCTTCCCATGGTCTACATGCCCTATCGTCCCTACATTTATGTGGGGCTTTACCCTCTCAAACTTTGCCTTCGCCATCTCAGCCTCCTTTTTTTATGAAAGATTTAGAATGAAATCCTGCATATTTCTATGTCACCCTCCTCTGACCTTTGTCACGATCTCCTCTGATATGCTCTTCGGGACCTCTTCATAATGAGAGAACTGCATGGTGTAGGTGGCACGCCCCTGTGTCTTTGACCTGAGGTCAGTGGCGTAACCGAACATCGAGGAGAGTGGTACATATGCAGAGATTACCTGTACACTTGCACGCTTTGTAAGGGTCTGAATCCTTCCACGTCTGGAGTTGAGATCGCCTATAACCTCACCCATGTATTCCTCAGGTGTAACAACCTCAACACTCATTATCGGTTCAAGTAGCACCGGATTGGCCTTTTGAACTGCATTCTTAAATGCCATGGATGCGGCTATCTTGAAGGCCATTTCCGAGGAGTCCACCTCATGATACGACCCATCAATTAGTGTCACCCTTACATCCACCACAGGGTAACCGGCAAGTACACCGTTTTCGAGGGCCTCTATAATACCCTTCTCAACAGCAGGGATGTATTCCTTTGGTATCGCACCACCAACGATCTTATTTACAAACTCAAACTTCTTCCCCTGTTCGAGGGGCTCTATCTCTATAAAGACATGACCATATTGACCCCGACCACCTGTCTGCCTGATAAATTTACCCTCTGCAGAGGCAGAGGCCCTGATGGTCTCACGGTATGCGACCTGTGGTTTACCGATATTTGCACCAACCTTGAATTCCCTTAAGAGACGATCAACGATTATCTCAAGGTGCAGCTCGCCCATGCCGGAGACTATCGTCTGGCCTGACTCTTCATCGTATGAGACCTTAAATGAGGGGTCCTCCTGAGCGAGTTTATTCAGGGCTATGGAGAGCTTCTCCTGATCAGCCTTTGTCTTTGGCTCGATGGCAACCGATATCACAGGCTCAGGGAACTCCATGGATTCCAGTATTATGGGATGATCCTCGTCGCATAATGTCTCACCTGTAAGGGTATTCCTCAGACCCACTGCAGCAACGATGTCACCAGCATGGACCTCCTTTATATCCTCCCTCTTGTTTGAATGCATCTTCAGGAGTCGCCCTATCCTCTCCTTCACGTCCTTGTTTGCATTATAGACATAAGAGCCACTCGACAGCACCCCTGAGTAGATCCTCAAAAAGGTGAGCTGGCCAACAAACGGGTCTGTCATTATCTTGAAGGCAAGGGCAGAGAAGGGTTCATCATCTGAGGCCTTTCTTGTAATCTCCTTCCCTGTGCCTGGCTCTATCCCCTTTACCGGTGGGATATCAAGTGGACAGGGTAGATAGTCCACTATGGCATCAAGCAACTGCTGCACGCCCTTATTCTTAAAGGCAGAGCCACACAGCACAGGTGTTATCTTCAGCTCTATGGTCCCCCTCCTCAGGGCAGACTTTAACAGATCCTCGCTCAGCTCCTCACCTGAAAGATATCTCTCCATTATCTCATCATCAAAGTCTGCAAGGGCCTCTATCATCTTCTCCCTGTATTCACGTGCCATGGGTATAAATTCCTCAGGTATATCGGCCTCCACATATTTTGCACCGAGCGTCTCATCGTCGAAGAAGTAGGCCTTCATCTTTACAAGGTCTATGGGACCCCTGAATGCATCCTCACTACCCATTGGGATCTGCACCGGCACAGGGTTGGCGCCGAGCCTCTCTATCATGGAGTTAACACTCATCACAAAATCCGCACCCATCCTGTCCATCTTGTTAATAAAGGCTATCCTTGGAACCCTGTATTTGTTTGCCTGCCTCCACACGGTCTCTGACTGGGGCTCAACCCCTGCAACCGCATCAAAGAGTGCAACTGCACCATCAAGCACCCTGAGAGACCTCTCCACCTCTATGGTGAAGTCAACATGGCCCGGGGTATCTATGATGTTTATCCTGTGATCCCTCCAGAAGCATGTGGTGGCTGCAGAGGTGATCGTGATACCCCTCTCCTGCTCCTGGGGCATCCAGTCCATAACGGCCGTGCCTTCATGAACCTCTCCCATCTTATATGTAACCCCTGTGTAGTAGAGGATTCGTTCGGTAGTCGTCGTCTTTCCGGCGTCTATATGCGCCATTATCCCTATGTTCCTCGTCATGTGGATCAAGGACACCTGTGACATTGTCTTCATTCTCCTTACCATCTGTAATGCGCAAACGCCCTGTTGGCCTCAGCCATCTTATGGGTGTCTTCCCTCTTCTTTATGGATGCCCCTGTCTTGTTGGCAGCATCCATTATCTCGCCGGCTAACTTCTCCTTCATCGTCTTCTCATTCCTTTTTTTTGCAAAGCCTATTATCCATCTAAATGCAAGGGCGACCCTCCTCTGTGGTCTCACGTCCACAGGCACCTGATAGGTGGCTCCACCAACACGCCTTGACTTAACCTCCACAACAGGCTTGACATTCTCCACAGCGGTCCTGAATACCTTGAGGGGGTCTTCCCCTGTCTTTTCCCTTATGATATCAAAGGCACCATAACATATCTTCTGCGCAACGGTCTTCTTCCCGTCCTTCATTATCACATTTATAAACTTGCTCACAAGCTTGCTGTTATAAACCGGATCAGGTAATATCTCCCTCTTATCAGCTACCTTCCGCCGTGGCATCTCTGCTCACCCCTTATTATTTTGGCCTCTTTGAGCCGTATTTTGAGCGCCCCTTTCTCCTGTCGGCAACACCGAGCGTATCAAGGGCACCCCTTATAATATGATACCTCACACCAGGGAGGTCCTTGACCCTTCCACCCCTTATCAGGACGATCGAGTGTTCCTGCAGGTTATGTCCCACCCCTGGTATATAGGCCGTGACCTCCATCTTGTTTGTCAGCCTCACCCTTGCCACCTTCCTCAGGGCTGAATTGGGCTTCTTGGGTGTTGTTGTATACACCCTTGTGCATACACCCCGCCTTTGAGGACACATCATAAGGGCCGGGCTCTTGGTCTTGGCCACGACCTTCTTCCTGCCCTTCCTTACTAATTGTGCTATAGTCGGCAAATCCCTTCCTCCAAAGCCACTCTATATAGTCTTAATAGCCTCTCTTGATAAAGACTATCGAGTTTATCAAGGAAATAAAATTTTGTCAATAGGGGGATAACTTATGTAATATCCATAAGGCCCTGTCAAAGAGGAAATCTCCAGTGGAAGCCTCAAAAATCTCATCCAGACAAAAATATACGAAAGAAATCAAGACCTCAAAATGGGTCATTGGTTGAGACATAGTATCCACCCTTATTAAGACTTTTTGGGAAGAAAATCTGAAAGATATCTATCATCCTGTCAAGATCCATCACTGGAAACAA
>MTOQ01000021.1 GCA_002011735.1 Nitrospirae bacterium JdFR-81
GCCATATGGAGGGGTGAAGAGGTCAGGCTTTGGAAGGGAGGGCATCAGATACGCCATCGAGGAGATGACGGAGCTCAGGCTCATGGTGCTCAATATAAGATGATATGCTCGGTTATCTATTATGGATCATACAGCTACTTACAGGCCTCTTCATATTCATCGGACTCTATATCCATCTATTTATAAATCCGATCATTGATTCTTTTCTCTTTAACATCCTCTTTATAGTATTCCTCGTCTTTCACGGCATAAACGGCCTCGCAGGGATTCTGGTCGAATCCTTAAAAGGGGGAATAGCTCGGAAGATAATGCTTCTCTTTAAAGACCTTCTTATGAGCAGGAACACAGGCCATCTCCTGTTCTTCCTTCACAGGGTGACCGGCATCTTCCTATCGCTTTACCTCATACAGCACGTGCTGACAAACTCCCTTGGCCCTTTGGGTGATTCACCCATCATTGAGCTCCTGAACTCAGAGGTATCAAAATCCCTTGCGATCATCTCAGCAGGTCTTCACGGCCTTAATGGCCTCAGACTCATATTCATAGACCTTACAGGCCTTACACACCTGCAGAGGAGGCTTGGATATATTGTCCTTCTCTCCTCAATATGCCTCCTTATATACACAGGTGTATGGAGGCACTGATGCCTGAGGTTATCGTAATCGGTGGAGGGCTTGCAGGTCTCAGGTCCGCGATTGAGTGTGCAAGGGGTGGCCTTGTGGTGTCTGTATTCTCAAAGGTCTATCCCCTGCGGTCCCACTCTGTTGCTGCACAGGGAGGGATAAACGTGCCACTCTGTAATCATCCTGATGGGAGGGACGACTCGTGGCATAGGCATGCAATGGACACGATAAAGGGTGGCGATTTTCTCAATGATCAGGATGCCGTCAGATTCATGTGCATGGATGCGGTTGAGAGGGTGGTGGAGATAGAGCACATGGGATGCCCGTTCAGCAGGACAGAGGATGGAAGGATCGCCCAGAGGCCCTTTGGTGGAGGGGCGTTCCCCAGAACCGCATATGCAGCAGACAGGACAGGCCATGCAATGCTCAACACACTTTATGAGCAGTGTATGAGACTGAAGGCAGAGGGCCTGATTCGCTTTTATGATGAATGGCATGTGGTCTCTGTTATAGTGGATGGATCTATCTGTTATGGCATTGTTGCATACAACATTCGAGAGCTTGAGGTAAGGTCCTTTCCTGCTGATGCCGTGATAATTGCCACAGGTGGTGCTGGAAGGGTTTATCTCAATTCAACAAATGCCCTGATAAACACAGGCATGGGCATATCCCTCGGATATACAGCAGGTATTCCTCTCAAGGATATGGAGTTCATACAGTTCCATCCAACGAGCCTGTATGGGACAAACATCCTTATAACAGAGGGTGCGAGGGGAGAGGGCGGACACCTGATAAACAGGGATGGAAAGAGGTTTCTTTCTGATTATCCTGACTCCTCGGTCTCGATGGAGCTTGCACCAAGAGATATTGTTGCAAGGAATATAGTGAGGGAGATAAAGAGAGGCAGGGGATTTGAGGATTCCTATGTCCTGCTTGATCTCAGGCACCTTGGCGAGAGGAGGATAAAGGAACGGCTCCCCGGGATAAGGGAGCTATCCATGAAATTCGCAGGTATAGACCCGATCACCACACCCATACCTGTCCAGCCTGCACAGCACTATACGATGGGCGGTATTGATGTGAATGCAAGGGCAGAGACCATAATAAAGGGGCTCTATGCAGCAGGGGAATGTGCATGTGTGAGTGTCCATGGTGCAAACAGGCTCGGAGGAAATTCACTGCTTGAGACCCTTGTCTTTGGAAGGGTTGCAGGCAGAAGCGCCCTGATGCATGCCCGTGCCGGCGTGGGGAGGAGGGGTCCTCTAATCAAGGAGTATGAGCAGAGAGAGACCCAGAGGATACAGAGCCTGCTGAAATCAACAGGCAGGCTTAACCAGTGGGATATATGGGAGAGGTTGAGGAGGACGATGATGGAGGATGCAGGGATATTCAGGAGCAGGGATGGCCTTAAGAGGGCACTGGATACCGTAAGGAACCTGATGGATGATTACAGGGGTATAGCCCTGCATGATAAAGGCAGAAGGATGAATATGGAACTCTACTGGGCAATAGAATTATGGGGGAGCCTCATTGTCTCAGAGGCGATCATCATGTGTGCGCTTGAGAGGCAGGAATCAAGAGGCTCTCACTTCAGGGAGGACTTTCCAGAAAGGGATGATCAGGATTGGCTGAGACATACGCTGATCCACTATAACAATGGCAAACCAGTCATTGGTTATAAAGACGTGGATACAAGCCTCTTTAAGGTAACGGAAAGGCAGTATTAAGTGAAGAGATACAGGTTTATCATACAGAGGTTTAATCCTGAGGTTGACAAGAGTCCCTTCTTTAGGGGGTATGATGTAGAGCTAAAGCGTGGAGGCACGGTTCTTGAGGGGCTTTTCTATATCCATAAATACATAGACCCATCCCTCTCATTCAGGTTCTCATGCAGGGGCTCTGTGTGTGGCTCATGTGCCATGAATATAAACCACACCTACAGGCTTGCCTGCGAGACACAGGCAGAATGGCTTGGAAGCAGAATAAGGATAAGGCCATTGAATCTACCGGTGATCAAGGATCTTGTTGTTGATATGGAGAGGTTCTGGGATTGTTATGAGGCCATAAGGCCCTATCTCATATCAAACAGCAAACCTGAAAGGGAGCATGTCATGAATCCTTCTGAAAGGCAGAGACTCGATGGTCTTATAGAATGCATACTCTGCGGGTTGTGTTTCAGTGCATGTCCTGTGACATCCCTTAACGATGAATACCTTGGCCCCCATTCACTCCTCAAACTCCACCGTTTTATTAGTGATACAAGGGATGGGTCAGAGAGGCACGATCTGATAAGGCAGAGAAAAGGTATATGGTTATGCAGGTCTGCCTTCAGCTGTCAGGAGGTCTGCCCAAAGGGCCTCAGCCCTGCAAGGTCGATAAATCGTATGAGAATCAAAAGATGAGAATGTATTTTCAGACAAAAACTAAAATCGTCTTGACTTCCAAAAAGTTATCCTCTATATCTATATTTGCTAAAAGAATAGAAAACAAGAAAGATGAAATATATCTATACAATCTCATATAAAATCGACGGATTATCTTTGCCAAAGGACACTGATGAAATTGTTCTTACTGAGTCTGAACAATTAAAAGTAACTTTTACTTCTAATATCACTACTGTCCGCTTAAAATAGAGAGTGTTGTAAGTCAGGTTCTCTCGCCCTGGAGATATTGTAGTGTCTACAAGAAAGCAAGTCAATAAGACTG
>MTOQ01000089.1 GCA_002011735.1 Nitrospirae bacterium JdFR-81
GAAAGTGGGGAAGATGACGAATCTGATGATAAGGGGTCCGAAGGTGGTAGTGGTGAAGATAGTGTTATCACATCTGCATCTGAGGGTAAGGGAGAGGAGGGTACTGTGGATATAGCTAAAGTTATAGCCGGTATTGATACAGCAGTGGAATCCGAGGAGAAAGCTGAACAGACACAGGTTGAACAAAAAGATACTGAAAATTCTGTGACAGGAAAACAGGGAAGTCCATTTAATGGTTCAACATGGGAGGAGGTAAACAATAGAAGCAAAGAAAGGAGAGAGCAACTGACCAGCAGACTCAACAGGATCAGGGACAGAAAAAGAACCTCCCACAGTGACAGCCCACCCGATACTGAAGATGTACAACGTCCGCCTGTTAACAAAGACGGTAATGAAACAGGTAGTTCCAGAGAAAAAACACCCAGGGATTCCAACCCATCAGATAGAGGACAATCCTTACCAGATACATCCACTGCCACATATCCGGAAGGAAAGGAAAAATGCTGCACCCTAAGCTGCCGCTGGTGGGGAAGTATAAGCTCTATATCCGGTGTGGATTGGAGATGTATGTGTGGCAACAAGGAGTCCAAAAGCAGCAATTGTGGCCCATGGCCAAGTGTCAGAAGAGGTATGGCATGGCAGGATGTTGACGGTAATGTCCTTGGGCTTAATGTAGACCGTGCAACGTGGGACAGGCCTAACAGAAGGTGTATTGCAATGGGTGCCAATGAGGCAGCGGTCCTGAAAGAGGAGGACTGTAAAAAGATAGGACTGAAATAGGAGGTATTACATGAAGATGTCCGGGTTAATTGTGGGATTTGTATTTTTTACCATTTTGTCTATTTCATCTCTTGCCTACTCAAACGGTCAGTCCAAGATAGATGAATCAGCAATAAAGACAGGAAAGAGAGAAAAAGTAACGAAAAACACTGATATGGACAGGATAATTGATGCCCTCACCCTTATAGTGATTTATAAAGAGTATGAAGATGACAGGAAGGCCCTCCGAGAGGCCCTTGAGCAGAGATATCGTATGAGAAAGGACGAAGATCCTTTCGCCTTTAAGAGCAGGATGCTCAGGAGGCTCCTGATAATAAGGCATCTTGATAAAGAGGGATTTAAAAGGCGTATCAAGATACTCAATGACGCAATGGAGGAGCTAAATCGTCATTATTACGAAAGGGAGGACAATTAAGCCATCATGGAGGGAGGTGAAATTATGCAGTATAAGAGAGTCTGGCCTTTAACCTTGCTCATAATGATAGCGAGTCTCTTTTTCAATTATACATGGGCAGATCCATTTCTGGAGGATGAAGACCAGGAGATGATGGAAAAAACGGAAGGGGATACCGACGAGGTTGTCCTCCCCGAACTACCTCCTTTTGAGGTTCCCTATGACCCAAATCTTCCCACCAAAAGGGTGCTTGTCTCTTCATTTGAGATAGGCATACCAGGGCTTCCTGCATCATTGAAGATCGAGAAGGGTTTAAAAGCCCAGTTGATCACTGTTCTTTCAAAGATGCAGAACTTTCAGGTCATAGACAGGGATGCACTGAAGGATCTGAGGAACGAGCTTATACTTAAGAAGGCAGGTGCTGTAACAAGTGAAAGTGCTGTTACGGCCGGAAAACTCCTTGGTGCTCAGGTGATCATTAAGGCAGTAGTAACAGAGTTCTCCGAAAATGTGAAGGGGAAGTCAACAGGGACAAAGGTGAGTCTGGGACAGATGGCAGAGGTTGCAGGTGTTGTGACCGGATCAGAGGCCTTAGACGTGGTTGCAGCAGCGAATCCAGAGATCGGAGGAGGTAAGGAAACCATAACCGGAGTGGTGGGTCTTGACATAAGGCTGATAGACATCAACACAGGTGAAATCATAGAAAGCTTTGATGCCAGGGGGGAGATTACGAGGAAGAACGCTCAGAGCCTGTTCGGTATTGCAGGGATAACGACTATATCAAAGGAGTTTGAGAAGACCGTTATCGGCCAGGCTGCAAGACTTGCTATCAGGGATGCGGTGGTAAAGATATTTAACAGCCTCAAGAGGATGCCGTGGAGAGGGCTTGTTGCTGCTGTGAAACAGGACGGCACGGTTATCATTAACGCAGGAAGAAGACAAAATATACATGTGGGTCAGGGTATGTATGTGAAGTCCGAAGGTGAAAAGATAACAGATCCCTCAACAGGTATGGTGATATATACGGAATACACAAAAACAGCAGAGATTGAGATCATCTCGGTGAAGGACAGTGTGAGTTTTGGCAGGGTGCTGAGGAAGCTATCAAAACGACCTATCAGGCGAGGTGATATAGTGGTTCTGAAATAGCCACTCCTGGTTCAAGAGTTCCATGAGGGGATCGAGGGAGGTGATAACAGAGACAGAGATAGTGGAGTTACTATAAATTCTGATAAAAAAGGAGGAGGAAATGTTTACTAAGAAGTATATAAGGGGTTTTATTGTACTGCTGTTGGCCCTTTTTCTCGTGATACCTGCAGAAATGGTTCAGGCTGTAACTGATGCTTTAAGTACCAGCATAAAACACAAGCCTGTTAGGTCCTATCTACCAGGATTCCGTATCCCCCTGGATGCAGAGATCAAGGACGACTCAGGTGTCAGGATATCCCGTTGTTATTTCAGGGCAAAGGAGGAGAAGGACTTCCTCTTTGTTGATATGGAAAAGGCAGATAGATATACTGCCATGCTGCCTGCACCTGAGGTTGGTTCTGAATCCATCTACTACTATTTTCTGGTTGTTAATGGGAAAAATCAGGTAGTAAAGTCCCAGGTCTTTGAGATGAAGGAAAAGGAGACAGAGGAAGTGGCAAAGTGGAATGAGGCCAAGGATACGGGTAAGAGCAATACCGAACTCAGAAAGCTCAGGAGAAAACTCACCAGACAGATAAGGGAACGTTTTAAGGACAAAATCGACAAAACCAGACGGGTAAACAAAGACAGCAAGCTCCAGGTGAAAAGTGAAGCCACAGATGCCCCGACCGAGATTAGTGGTTTCAGTGATAATGTTGCTATTAATACAGTCAGTTCAGGTGCAAGATACGGGATGATGACGGCATCAACAGTAACAGCAACAGCTGGTGGCCTCAGCACTGCCACTATGTTAGGAGGTCTTGCAGTGGTTGCTGCAGGTGGTGCAGCTGTAGCTGCCGGTGGTGGAGGTTCAGATACTAATGAGGGTCCCTCTGGCTCTGAACCAGGAACAACCGTTCCATTTCATGGGACTATCTCTGGAAGCTGGTCCGGAAATTGTGAGGGTCTTGGTTCTGTGGGTGGATCATTCAATATGA
>MTOQ01000046.1 GCA_002011735.1 Nitrospirae bacterium JdFR-81
ACTGGAGGTTCAAGGTATTTGTGGCGATTGCAACCCTCTTTAGCCTTGGCAATTCAAGCGATGTCTTCCTGATCCTGAGGGCAACGGATATCGGCATCAGTATAACCACAGTGCCACTCCTCTATCTGTCTTTTAATCTCGTCTATTCCCTCACCTCAATGCCTGCAGGCATACTCTCTGATATTGCAGGAAGGAGGGGGGTGATAATCACAGGATTCCTGCTCTTCGCCTTTATATACATGGGGTTTGCACTCTCATCAGAGGTCTGGCATATATGGGTGCTGTTTCTCCTATATGGGGTCTTTATGGGCCTTACAGAGGGCATCCAGAGGGCATACCTTGGCTCGATCATCCCAGAGGGGTTGATGGCCACTGGTTATGGGATATACAGCACACTTACAGGTCTTGCCCTGCTGCCTGCAAGCATCATTGGTGGTTATCTATGGGATAGGCTTGGTCCACAGGCAACATTCTACTATGGCTCACTCACTGCCTTCACATCCACAGTGCTATTGCTTATAATGATGATGGTGGAGAGGACAGGGGATTGATGGATATACTTTATATGGTCTTTCCGGTCTCAGGGGTTGAGACATATATCTTCATACCGCCCCTGGTCTCATTCCTTATATCATTCTTTACATCCATGAGCGGTGTATCTGGTGCATTCCTGCTACTGCCTTTTCAGATGAGTGTGCTCGGTTACACAAGCCCTTCTGTGAGCGCAACAAACCTTGTATTTAACATTGTGGCCATCCCCAGTGGTGTGTATCGCTACATAAGAGAAGGCAGGATGGCATGGCCGCTTGCATGGGTACTGATTGTGGGGACGATCCCCGGGGTCTTCATCGGCTATTACATAAGGGTTCTATACCTGCCTGACCCAAGGACATTTAAGTTCTTTGTCGGCTGTGTGCTCCTTTATATCTGTTATCGCCTCTTCCGTGATGTTATGAGAAAGAAGAGATCCGATAGCATTGATAGGAGGTTCAGTCAGGCAGGGCTTCCTTCCTCTGCGGTTGTGAAGACCATCTCTGTGGGCATAAAAAGCACGGATTATGAATTCTGGGGTGAGAGGTTCTCCTTCAATACCACAGGGGTCTTCCTTTTTGCCCTGATTGTGGGCATCATCGGGGGCACATATGGCATTGGTGGAGGCTCAATCATTGCACCATTTCTTGTGACATTCTTCCACCTGCCTGTCTATACCATTGCAGGAGCAACACTCATGAGCACATTCCTTACATCCATCTCAGGCGTTACCTTCTATAGCCTTCTTCCAGCCTCCACAGGGCTACAGAAGTCACCTGACTGGCTTCTTGGGTTTCTCTTTGGCATTGGTGGGTTTGCAGGCATGTATCTTGGGGCAAGGTGTCAGAGGTTCGTTCCGCAGAGGTTCATCAAGTTCCTGCTTGGCATCCTGATCCTCTTTGTCTCAATAAAATACATACTCCAGTATCTCTAATCCTTCAGTCTCCTTATCTTCAGTATCCTGTCGATCCTGAAGTTCCTCTCCTCATTCCTCATACTGCAATATGCCCTGAGACCTGTAAACCTCCTGTCTCCATAATACATCTCTCCAACAGAGATGGGATGGATCACCCTCTTTGATTTCTCATCACTCCTCTTCAGATAGACTATCTCAAGAGGCTGCCTCCTCTCTATGGCCTCTCTGATTATCGAGATCTTTTCATCAGCAGGCATCTCTCTTTCAGAGAGGCTGTACTGGAATCCTGTGAGGAAGTTCACAACCCTCCAGTCCATGAGTATATGCCTCTTCTTCAGGGGTTTCTTTAACACCATACCCTCAAAGGATGTGCACCTGCTCAGGGCAACATATGCCTGACCATGTGCGAATGTTCCATGACCGAGATCAATGATCACCTTATCAAAGGTCTTGCCCTGGCTCTTGTGGATGGTGACTGCCCATGAGAGCCTCAGGGGATACTGTGTGAAAGAGCCTGTTACAGCAGATGAAAGCCTCTTACGGTCTTCATCATAATAGTATTCGATAGTCTCCCATCTGAATGGCAGGACATCCACCACCTCTCCATCCTCAAGCTCTACAAGGATGATATCCCTCCCCTCCTCCCTGACAAAGTCAACAACCCTTCCTATGCTCCCGTTTATCCACCTTCCAAGAGAATCGTTATTAAGCAGCATCACCTGTGCACCCTTCTTCAGGGTGAGCACAGGGCTTGTTGGAAGGTCCTTTTCGGGGAAGTCATCCTCTATGTATCCCTCAAAGGTGTGTTCCTTGCCCCTTATATCCTTCAGCCTCTGCATGTTTATCCTGTCTGCAAGGGCGTTTGTGGTTGTGAGGTATATATAAAAGTCCTTTTTTGATGGCTCAAAATCAGGCATTACCCTTGTGTTAAGCCTCTCAAGGTCTTCAGGCGTGACGGTGTTGTTTCTGATCTTATTCAGGAGCTCGATGAATGAATCATCCTTCTGCCTGTATACCTTCTCAAGCTCAACAAACTCAAGGTCGATCTCTCCAAAGACCCTTGCATCAAAGAAATAGGGGCTCCTGTAGATGGTGCTAAAGATGGCCTTCTCCTTGCTCCTGACAACAGGTGGTAGCTGATAGAGGTCTCCTATGAATACCATCTGGATGCCACCAAAGGGCCTCTTTTTCTTTTTGCCATATTTTCTGAGGAAGACATCTATACAATCAAGCAGATCAGCCCTTACCATGGATATCTCATCTATGATGATGGTGTCCACATTCTTGTATAACCTTGGATACTGGGGTCTTACCTGTGAGGCTGTGTCAGGGGTGACCTCTGGCCTGAAGTTGAAGAAGGAGTGTATGGTCTGCCCTCCTGCATTTATTGCAGCTATGCCTGTTGGGGCAAGGACAACGACATTCTTCTTTGTATTTTCTTTGAAATATTGAAGGAGTGTTGACTTCCCTGTGCCTGCCCTTCCAGTGATGAAGACATTGCTTTTCCCCTCCTCCATCAGTTTCAGGGCCTGCACAAACTCCTCATTCAACTCAATCTTCTGCATTTTTAACACACTCCCCACTAATTATATACCATCCAGAGTGCTTATAACACATGAGAAATTCCTTGATTTTTACCCCCTTATTTTATATCTTTATTGAAAATAGGGTGATGGGAAGGAGGTTTAATGAAGTTAAGTTATTATCCAGATACAGATTCGCTGTACATCGATCTATCTGAAAAGACGAGCACTGAGAGTGTGGAGATATCAGAGGGTGTAGTGGTTG
>MTOQ01000035.1 GCA_002011735.1 Nitrospirae bacterium JdFR-81
TTTCCAGTGATGGATCTTGACAGGATGATAGATATCTTTCAAATTTTCTTCCCAAAAAGTCTTAATAAGGGTGGATACTATGTCTCAACCAATGACCATTAATAAAACACCTTGGAGGAGTGGTGATTATCCTGTGTCCATGCTTAAAGGCGATCCCCCTGACATCAGAAGGCATCCCACCACCTTCAATGGTGAGGAGCAGATCTCTGAGGGTAAGTTCACCCTCCCCCCTTATAACATAGTCACAATAACCTATATGGAGAGCCTCGCTAAACATAAATGTAGGATGAACCCCGCCTATAAGCGTAATGATACCCGGATTCACATCCTTGGCTATCCGCAGTATTTCATATGCATCAAATGCTGTAGATGTAATGGCTGTTGTGGCTACATAATCGGGGCTCTCCTCAACTATCCTCTCCTCAATCTCCTGAAAACCGTGCCTTTTTGTCATTGCATCGTATATAACAGGTTCAAACCCCTCCTCCCTCAGAGAACCTGCAAGATAGGCAAACGTTAGCGGCATCCATCTGCCCGCAACCTCTACCACACCACAATGATAAGGAGGTGTGATAAAAAGCACCTTTTTTCTTCTACCCATGGCATTATATTAGAATATTATCCTCCTCTTTTCAACAGAACCGGTGTATCACCGGTCAACCTTTCATCTATTAATTGGCGTAAAGGCCATTTGCATTAAATAATTATAGAAGTTCATAATATTCATCATGATAGCTATAATTGACTACGGGATGGGCAATCTGAGGAGTGTTGAGAAGGGATTCCTGAGGGTGGGCGTAGATGTCATGGTCACGAGTGACCCTGAGGAGGTCGAGATGGCAGACGGGATCGTGCTTCCAGGGGTGGGCGCCTTCAGGGATTGTATGCGTGAGCTGAAGAACCTCTCCCTTGTCGATACGATTGTAGACTCGATAAAGAAGGGTAAGCCGTATCTTGGCATCTGCCTTGGCCTCCAGGTGCTCTTCAGCGAGTCAGAAGAGTTTGGCAGGTGCAGGGGATTTGATATCCTCAGTGGCAGGGTCGTGAGGTTCAAGGTGGATGATCTCAAGGTTCCACATATGGGATGGAACCAGATAAGGATCAGGAAGGATAATCCTTTACTCAGGGGGATAGAAGATAATGCATACTTCTACTTCGTGCACTCATACTATGTTGTGCCTGACGACGAGTCTATAATCTCAACAACCACTGATTATGGGACAGAATTCACCTCCATGATATGGAAGGACAATATATATGCAGTCCAGTTCCATCCTGAAAAGAGCCAGAGGATGGGATTGCAGATGCTCAGGAATTTTGGGGATGTGGTTAAGGCTTATCAACCCTGACCCCCTCATCCAATATCTCCCTGATGGTCTTCTTGAGCACTGGATGCACGAGGTCAGGCGCTATCTCTGACAGGGGCCTGAGCACATGCGCCCTGCCATATGTGCCTTTATGGGGTATCTCTAATTCAGGACTCTTGGTGGTAAGGCCATTATAAAGCAATATATCCAGGTCAATGATCCTTGGCCCCCATCTCACCCCATCCCTCCTCCCCATCTGCCTCTCTATGCCTTTTAATGTGCTGAGCAACTCCTCAGGGGCAAGATCTGTCTCGACCTGGATCGCCATATTTATGAATGACGGTTGATCCTTTACACCCCATGGCTCTGTCTCTATCATGGAGGAACGCCTTGTTACCCTTATACCCTCTTTTATGATCAACTCAATCGCCCTCCTGCAATTCTCCTCCCTGTCACCAAGGTTTGAGCCAATCCCTATAAATGCAAGGGCCACGGCCTATACCACCCTCCTTATCCTCTCAACGGCCTCTTCAATCCTCTCGATGGTTATTGTAAGGGCAAACCTGACATATCCCTCTCCTGCCTTACCAAAACCATTGCCAGGTGTGGCAAGAACACCTGCATTCTTGAGGAGATGGGCCACAAAGCCTGTCGAATCAAAGCCCTTTGGAACCTCTACCCATACATAAAAGGTTGCCTCTGGTTTATAGACACCGAGTCCTGCGGATCTGAGCCCCCTGCAGAACACATCCCTCCTCTCCTGATAGATCCTTCTGAGGACATCAAGGTCAGACCCCTTTGTCCTTAATGCCTCTATACCCGCCTCCTGGATCGCCTGGAAGACGCCTGAGTCGAGGTTGGTCTTTATCTTTCCAAGGCCTGCAAGCAGCCTTGCATTACCAACGGCAAAACCTATCCTCCACCCTGTCATATTGTAGGTCTTTGAGAGCGAATGGAATTCAATCCCAACATCCCTTGCACCAGGAATCTGGAGAAAGCTCAACGGCCTCTTCTTCCCAAAGTATATCTCTGAGTATGCTGCATCGTGGCAGACCACAATATTGTTCCTCATGGCAAAGTCGACCACCTCTTTAAAAAACTCCCTTGTTGCAGTGGCAGTGGTAGGATTGTTCGGGTAATTCAGAAACATGAGCTTTGCCTTCTTTATGACACCCATGGGTATGGCCCCCAGGTCGGGTAGAAAGTTATTCTCTTTAAGAAGGGGCATTATGTGACCTCTCCCGCCTGCAAAGAGTGTCGCTATGGAATAGACAGGATAGGCAGGTGAGGGCACAAGGGAATAATCACCAGGGTTTATAAACGCAAGTGGCAGATGACCAATCCCCTCCTTTGAGCCTATAAGTGAGATGACCTCATTGTCAGGGTTCAGTGTCACACCGAACCTCTTCTTATACCATTCAGCCACCGCCTTTCTGAACGAGAACATCCCCTCATATGATGGATAGCGGTGGTTTTCGGGTCTCTCAACCGCCTCCTTCATCTTTTTAACTATATGCCTTGGGGTTGGGATATCAGGATCGCCTATACTCATGTCGATGAGATCAACACCCTTACTTAATGCCTCTGCCTTCATCCTGTCGATCGAGGCAAACAGATAAGGCGGTAGATTCCTTATCCTGTCTGCAAGCCCTATGGAGCCCTTTCCCTTCACTCCTCCCTCCTTTGCCAAGATTTAAAGATTATACCTCATACCAGAGCCCTTATCAATCTTGATTCCGAGGATCCTGTTTTTCTTGACAAATTTATTTAGTATGCCTCTACAGTAGTGTCCGCTAAAAAATTATCATAAGGCTTGAAACCTCTGTCAAAGGTGATAGAATATCACCTGTACAATCAATAATGACAGGAGGTTCAAGCCA
>MTOQ01000020.1 GCA_002011735.1 Nitrospirae bacterium JdFR-81
GAGGCTTCTTCTTTATCCCTGGGGACGAAGGGTCTGATATTCCTCCTCTTCCATGGTTTATTATTCGCAGGGTGGATACTATGTCCTAACCGGAAAGAGCGAGGGGATTGACATTTAAAAGGATATGTGATATTCTATTAATATTAGAATTATTCTAATATGATAATTATTTTAAATAAAGGAGGTGATCTCGCATGGCTGTCTTCAAGTGTAGTAAGTGCGGTGCAACGAAGGAGGGCAGATGCAAGCCGAAGAAATGCCCCAAGTGTGGTGCAACAGGAACATTTGAGAAGAGCTCATAAAAAAAATTTTAATTAAGGAGGTTTAAAGATGTCTGAGGTTTGTGAATGTCTTGGATGTAATGTAGGCGCAAATGTCCCTGATTTTAAGCTTGAGACCTTTGAACCAACCAAGGGAGACTTTGGAGAGATCAGTCTTGAAACCCTGAAGAAGAACAAGAAATGGACGATCCTCTTCTTCTATCCTGCTGACTTCACATTTGTCTGAGCCACTGAGTTTGCCGCTCTGGCAGAGCGGTACGACACCTTCAAGAAGCTCGGTGCAGAGGTGATAACGGTCAGCACAGATACGAAGTTCGTCCATCTCGCCTGGCAGAGGGAGGAGAAGCTGCTAAAGGATGTAAAATACCCCATGGGCTCTGATCCTACAGGACAGCTGGCAAGGATGTTTGGTGTGTATGACGAGTCAACAGGCCTTGCGCTGAGGGGCACATTCATCATAAGTCCGGATGGCAAGCTGCTCAATGCAGAGGTTAATTATTACAACCTTGGAAGGAACATCGATGAATTGCTGAGGAAGCTGAAGGCAAACATCCACCTTACAAAGAAACCCAATGAGGCGTGCCCTGCCAAGTGGCAGGACAAGGACGACAAGACCCTGAAGCCCTCTGCAAAACTGGTTGGAAGGGTCTATGAGGCACTGAAATAACAAGGAGGTAAAAGGAATGGCTGAGAAAGGACTATTCTGCGGGATAAACAAACCACAGGATCCGTCAAACCTCTCCGAGATGGAGAAGAAACACATACCTGTCATTGAATGTCCTGACACGGTGAAGGCAGGTGAACCATTCAAGGTCAGCATAAAGGTGGGCGAGTTACCCCATGTGATGGAGGAAGGGCACCACATCCAGTGGATTGAGGTCAAGGTTGGAGAAAACTTCTATGAAAGGATAGACCTGACGCCTGTATTCACAAGACCTGAGGTCACCATCACACTGGTGAAGGGCGGGAAACACGAAAAGAGGACGCTGAGGGTGATAGAGAGGTGCAATATACACGGTCTGTGGGAGGCAACAAAGGAGATAACCGTAGAGGAGTAGAGAGATGTGGAAGTGTAAGGTGTGCGGTAATGAGTATGATGAGGCCAACGAAGGTACGCCCTTTGAGCAACTACCGGATGACTGGAGGTGCCCTGTCTGTAATTCACCAAAGGATGCTTATGTGAAGGTCAGGTGATCTTAATCGCCTGACCTTCCACCTGCCTGGCGGTGTCCTGTCTTCCAGGGCCTCAGGGCAAAGACAACGGCGATAATAACGGTAAAGAGTATCCAGTCAACACCAAGCAGTATGATGGCACCCCATGAATAACCCTCATACGGGCTCTGCACCTCCCTATAAAGTGCGCCTATAAGGAGCACACCAAGGGCAATGGGAACAAACAGCCTTATGAGGCCATTCCACCATCTCCCGATCCTTATTGATGAATATCTGTTAATATGCTCCCTTAGTATGTCGGCCTTGAATAGCCATCCGACAAGTATACTCTCAAATATACCGACCACTATAAGACCATAATTGGTGAGAAAATGATCAACTATATCGAGCCAGAAGAGCCCTCCCTGCGTGGTAAAGATGATGGAGCCGAGGGCACCAAGCACCGAGATCACCGTCGCAACCTTCCTTCTGTTTGCATTAAACTTATCAACATAGGCAGAGACAAACGCCTCTATGATGGATATGGAAGAGGATATGCCTGCCACAACAAGACAGAGGAAGAATATGGCACCAAAGAGGCTACCCCCTGGCATCAGACTCAGGGCCTTTGGATATGCAACAAAGGCAAGGCCGATGCTCTTGTCAACCACCTCTGCAACCGGCTTGCCCTCTGTAATCGCCATATAACCGAGGACAGAGAACACCGCAAAACCCGCAAACAGGGAGTATCCACAGTTAAGCACCGATGTCAACACCGCATTCTTTGATATGTCAGACTTTGCGGGCAGATAACTTGCATAGGCTATCATGATCCCAAAGCCAAGACTCAGGGTAAAGAATATCTGACTATAGGCATCGATCCACACCTTTGGGCTCGAAAGCTTTGAGAAGTCAGGGGTAAGGTACGCCTTTATCCCCTCCCCTGCCCCCTTCAGGGTCAATGACCAGAACACGAGTATCGCGGTTAACACAAACAACAGTGGCATGAATATCTTATTGGCGAGCTCCACGCCCTTCTGGATGCCCCTGTAGACGATCAACCAGTTTAAGAACCAGACGAATATGGTTGCAAAGAATATGGGGGTCCTTATCTGGCCGATCTTTGATGGCCCATCACTCAGGGACAGGAAGTCCCCGAAGAAGAAGGCCTTGGGATCGGTGCCCCATCCGAGGTCGAAGGAGAGCAGGAAATAATTCACACACCATCCAATAATAACCGTATAATAAAGTTCGATACCAAACATCACGAATACGACCGCCCACCATCCAAGCCATTCCCACCCCTTATGGATCTTTGCATATGCAAGGGGGGCAGAGCCGATACGTTCATGCCCCACACCGAACTCAAGTATAAGCAACGGGATACCGACCGTCAGGAGGGCGGTTATATATGGGATGAGAAATGCCCCTCCACCATTGCTATATGCCATGTAGCTGAATCTCCATATATTCCCGAGACCTATTGCAGAGCCAACAGCAGCAAGCAGAAAGCCAAGCTGACTCTTCCATTGCTCCCTCTTTTGCATCCCTGACCTCCTTGATTTTTTATAAAATTATAAACATAAATTATCATCCTGTCCATACAGGTAATGTCAATAGTTTTGTGTAAATTCTTTTAAGGGTTTTCTCCTCCATTGATCATTTAAGTGACTTATTACTGCATATACTATCCTTTCTATACTC
>MTOQ01000085.1 GCA_002011735.1 Nitrospirae bacterium JdFR-81
TGATTCCTTTAGTTTCTTTGGTACGGGAGGTATTTTACCAATTTACACTATCTCTGATACCCTCTTCCCTTCTCCAGACACAATTAATGTTACACTACCTTATAATTTTATACTACAGAGATGATAAAAGATAAGGCCAGACAAAACTTTATCAACACTCGATGCTTGTTTGTTATTTACATACTATTATGTCTTTTTGGTAGTATGCTCATCCTTAAATTTCTCTTTAAGGATCGTCTTAATAAAGGATTTCCTACAAAAAACCCCAGTGCATTCTCTATTCAACAGAAACTTAAGCTCATACACAATATCATTGTATACAGTCGATGGCCACTTAATGCGTTCCGCTATAATGAAAAAATAGGCTATGAGATGACTCCGTCCTTCTCAGCCAAGATGCTTGACAGTTCATTTCATATAAAATCCCACATGTTTGGATACAGGATACCCATGTTTCAAGATCAAAGATCATTCCAGAAAGGTGGTATCCTGTCGGTGGGTTGTTCCTTCACATATGGGGATCGTGTAGAAGCTGAAGAAACCTTCACCTTTCAAACCGCTAAACTCTTAGGACTTCCTGCATATAACTACGGTGTCCCAAGCTACTCCTATGTCAGTTGTCTGCTGCAGTTGATCGACCTCCACAAGAGAAAGGTATTAGATAAACTGAACCCCTCTATACTCCTGCTTGGTGCTGGTAAATGGATGGAACGTCGCTCCGCATCTCCCTTTTACCCTACAAATGTACTCCAGTTTGGATATGCCTATCTTGGGAAAGAGAAGAATCAGATAGTAATAAAACAACCAAATGAGGTATATTCGCTAAAACATCTATTTGAGTTTCGTAAAAAGTACTTTCCCGAGGGGGAGCGAACAACTGAATTTACAGCTTGGCGTAGGCATTTGATTATAGTTGATTTACTGCCCCGAATCAAAAAGGCATTAGAGGATAAGGAAAATTTTTCACCAGAGGTGACACCATATGAGATATATAATTTTATAATTCCTCGTATGTATCAAATAGCCTCGTCCCACAATATGAAATTTGTAATCCTCTGGATGCCAGGCAGGGATAGGGCCGATCCATCTCCTGAGTTAAAAAGGGTCTTGTCCTCTTATAATGATATCATCTTGGTCAATAGCACACCAGTTATAAAGAACCTGCCAATTTCTGTGGCCTATACCGAAGACAGACACCCTTCGGCTGTGGCTCATAGAATTTTTGCACAAATGCTTGCATCGGCGATCAAAGAACAACTTAAAAATATCTCAGGGTTCTAATACATGGTGCCTTTGCAGCCTCTCAGGCACATACCATTCATGTATATTATATGTTATACCTATTGGAGATGGTTTTATACCTCTGAACCTTGAATGGACGATCGGAAGGGCATCAGGGACATATAAAAAGATATAGGGCAAATCCTCGGCGAGTATCTCCTGAATCCTGTAATATGCCTTCTTCCTCTCCTCGATGTTGAATGTCCGTCTGCCCCTTTCAAGGAGTTCATCAACCTCTGGATTGCTGTATGAGACAAAGTTGAACTCCTTCTCACCGGTCTTGCTTGAATGCCATATATCATACTGGTCAGGGTCAAGCCCTATACTCCAGCCCAGTATTACAGCCTCAAACCTCCTCTTATCAATGAATTCATTGATGAATGTACTCCATTCAACCGTCCTTATATGGACCTTTATCCCTATCTTTGAGAGCCTCCACTGGATTATGGTAGCGGCATTGAGCCTCAGGCGATTGCCCATATTGGTGAGTATGGTGAACTCGAACGGCCGGCCATCCTTATCAACAATACCATCTCCGTCTGTATCCACCCATCCTGCCTCCCTGAGCAGCCTCCTTGCCTTCTCAGGATTGTATTCATACCTTTTCACATCGGGATTATAGGGCCATGTCCCTGGCACATATGGTCCTGTGGCTGGTTTGCCAAGCCCGAAGAGGACAACATCAATGATCTCTGATTTGTCAATGGCATGGGCAATAGCCTGCCTCACCCTCTTATCCTTAAACCATGGATGTTTCAGGTTAAAACCAAGGTATGTATATGAGAAGACAGGATAACGGAACTTCTGGAAATTGTCTTTAAAGAATTCGGTGTCCGTCTGCTTTTTATACTGCAGAGGGGTAAGACCCATCATATCCACACCCCCTGCCTGGAGTTCAAGGAACATGGTCGCAGGGTCAGGGATTATCCTGTAGATGTACCTGTCCAGATACGGCCTCCCCTCAAAATAGTCACGGTTTGCATCCAGTATAACCTCCTGGCCTGCCCTCCACTCCCTTAATTTAAAAGGTCCCATGCCCACCGGATTCCTGCCAAACTCCACCTTTGTTATGTCCTTACCCTCAAGAAGGTGTTTTGGCAGGATGACAAGATTACCCCATGAAGAAAGGGCAGGGGCAAACGGTTTCTCATATGTCACCCTGAATGTATATCTATCAAGCACCTCCGCCTTCTTAACCTGAAGAAAGTCCTCCTTATACGGGGTGGGGGTCTTCTCATCGATTATGGTCCTGTACCCAAACATCACATCCTCTGCTGTAAACTCAACACCATCCGTCCACCTCACACCCCTTCGCAGATGGAAGGTGATGACAAGGCCATCAGGCGAGATATCCCAGGACTCGGCAAGGTCACCTGTAAGCCTCAGGTCTGTATCATACTTAACAAGCCCGTTAAATATAAGGCCTGCAACATCATGGGATGCACTATCACCTGCAAGCATGGGTATGAGTATGCTCGGCTCACCAATTGAACCAACAATAAGGGCATCTCCATAGGCAGGCTTATCACCAGGGGAACCCTCTTCGGCAAGTAGGACCTGAGGCCAGTGCAGGCAGGCAAGGATACCGAACATTAAGTAAAAATATATAAATTTCTTCATACCCGACAGGATTCAGCATAATAAATCCCTCCCCACAAGGTCAACCCATCACCCTGTCACCATTCTCGATGGTAATAATAAGGGTCATTGGTTGAGACATAGTATCCACCCTTATTAAGACTTTTTGGGAAGAAAATCTGAAAGATATCTATCATCCTGTCAAGATCCATCACTGGAAACA
>MTOQ01000080.1 GCA_002011735.1 Nitrospirae bacterium JdFR-81
TTTTTGAGGAATTGATAATAAATGTCCTCAGGCCAGAGGATTTGATAGGTCTTAAGTTGCAGGCTATAAAGAACAACCCTGAAAGAAAACAGCAGGAGATGAATGATATACTGTTTCTTGTAGATACTTATAAAGATAAAATGGACTGGGCCCTTATTGAAAGGTATGCTAAGATTTTAGATATGGAAGAAGTATATAGAGATATTGTGAGGGAAGGATGAAACTTTCCAGGGATGCTGAAAGAGAGTTTGTGTCTGCTGCAGAGGCCCTTAAACATGATGCAGAGGTATTAAGAAGAAAGAGGCACAATCCATTTATAAAAGACGGCAGGGTTGATATAGATGCCTATATTGAATTTGTTACCCAGTTCAATGAATTCATAAACCATTCCCCTAAACCTTTCAGGAAGATAGTTGATAGGGATATGAGGCTGTAAGGATTACACCCTTTCGATCTCTTGCCTGAACAAAAATATTTCCGAAATATTTCTTTTGCTGACACAGGCCTTATAGGTGCTCTATCATGTTTAATATGAGGAGACTTTATCTTATAGCCTATGATATCACGGATGAAAAGAGACTCAGTCAGGTGAGGGAGTTTCTCAAGGGCTACAGCACTGGTGGACAGAAGTCTGTTTATGAATGTTTCCTGACAGACGGGGAGTTAAGGCACGTGATAGAGGTGCTTTCAGGGCTTATTGATGATGAGGAGGACAGGGTGCATATCTTTACCATGGATGCAAGGAGCAAGACGCACACACTGGGAATAGCCGTGCAGCCCAGTGATCCATCATATTTCTATATAGGATAATGGGCACACTCTACATAGACAGAAAGGACATCGAGATAAGGCTTGACGGTCAGGCCCTGGCATTCTATTCAGGAAATGGAAGAGAGGGGGTTATCCCCCTTGCACCTCTAAAGAGGATCGTGATGATTGGTGGTGTCAGACTGGATACATCCATTCTTGGCAGGCTCTGCAAACTGGGTATAAGTGTCCTCCTTCTTTCAGGCAAGCGTCTGGAGTTTCGTGGAATATTACACGGAAGGCTACATAATAACGGACTGCTCAGGCTGAGGCAGTATGAAAAGGCCCTCTCAGAAGAGTTTTCATTGAATATAGCAAGGGAGATCGTCAGGAGGAAGATCAAAGGTCAGAGAGACTTTCTCCTTGATGTAAGAGCAAGGCGTCCTGATCTTGAAAAGGCCCTCAGGAGTGCAATTATCACACTTCAGGAAATTGTAGAAACAGCAGGACAGGCTGATACAGGGATGGATTCGTTAAGGGGTCTTGAAGGTGGTGGTGCATCGGTATATTTCTCGGCATATACGATGATGTTTCCAAAGTCCCTGGGTTTTCAGAGGAGAAACAAAAGGCCACCCCTTGATCCTGTCAACGCCATGCTATCGCTCTGTTATACAATGCTCCATTTTGAGATGGTGAGAGAAATCGAGGTTATAGGGCTTGATCCCACCATAGGGTTTTATCATCAATTTGATTACGGGAGAGAATCGCTCGCCTGTGACCTTGTGGAGCCACATCGTCCCCATGTAGAGAGATTCGTATGGGAGCTATTCAGGGACAGGGTTTTTACAGTCAGGAACTTTGCCATGGATGATGAAAGGCCTGGTTGTTACCTGAAGAAGAAGGCAAGGAGGAGGTTTTATCCCCTTTATGAGGAATGGGCAAAAGAGAGAAGGCAATCATGGGTGGAGGACGTGAGAGGGCTTGCAAGGAGGATTATGGATGGGCAGGACACTGTATATCACCCAGACAAATAAGCCTGTTGTCATAAGAGATGGCCCTTCACTGTGGATAAAAGAGGAAGGGAAGGCGGGCAGACGTATTCCTGCACGATATATAGCAAGGGCTATCGTCATAGGGAATGTGACCTTAAACGCTGATGCCATCATGCTCCTTGCTGAACATAATTCACCTGTAACCTTTGTCAACACATATAACCACGAGACGGCAATTCTTCTGCCTTATAACCATCGTTTGCCAGTCCATTATAAGGAACAACAGATATTCCTTCATTCTGTGCATAACATCAGACGATATGAAGGGTGGGCCAATACAAAAAGGATGTTGATACACATGGGCCTCGTGAGAAAATTTCGTCCTGCCCTTGCAAGGCGATTGGAGAAGACAGGGATAGGCGAAGGTAATTATCAGGAGATACTGAAGGAGCTTATGGGGGTGGAGGAGTCAAAGTGGCTGGTGGTTAATGGACTTATAAACGAACTTTTCAGAAACACAATCGTTGAGAAGCTCATAAAAGCAGGACTTGACCCACATACAGGTATTATACACAGACGGCACAACTATGGGTTTGCCCTTGATATATGTTACATCATGGGAGGAGAATCAGACATACAGACATTACAGTTCTTCAGATCAAAGGGACTTGATAGATTGATCAAGTGTGTTAATGGTCAATGGAACATTACGAATAAGGGTATAAGAAATATCGTTCATAGATTTGAAGGCAGAAGGGATATTGTGGAGGGATGGGTGGAAGAGATAATGGATGAGATATTCAATCTGATGAGGGAGCTTTCAAATGAAGTCTGATTATCTTGTGTGTTATGACATAGCAGATGAGAGAAGGCTTTCGAGGGTCTATCAATTTATGAAGGGCAGGGGACTGCATCTTCAGTATTCTGTGTTTTATTGTCGTCTCACGTGGAATGAACTGGTAAGGATTGAGGAGTCATTATGTTCTATTATTGATGAAAAAGAGGACGATGTGAGGATATACCCACTACCCTCGGGCTGGAAGGTAGTGGTGCTTGGGTGTGGAGATAGATTGCCAGAAGGGGCTGATATATACATTTGAGCCTTTGCGAAACAAATTGTTTTCTCTTTCCGGTTAGGACATAGTATCCACTGTGAGAATAATAAACCATGGAAGAGGAGGAATATCAGACCCTTCGTCCCCAGGGATAAAGAAGAAGCCTCT
>MTOQ01000023.1 GCA_002011735.1 Nitrospirae bacterium JdFR-81
GGCCAAGCCTATAGAGATGTTAAAGGGAATATCTTACGCGGACAATATTTTGATCGAACCAGTAGCCCATTTCGCGGACAGTCAATTTTGATCTAACACGTGATGCCAGGTGCAGGCCCTGATAGGATCGTAGAATCACCGAGATTGCATCTTGTATGATATAATTGTTAAAGAAGATTATAATTGCCTTTTAATAGGAAAGGAGAGCCCCACACCATCGTCCCCCCTCACGGTCAAAAAGGCCGTGTCTGGGTGAAGGATAAATAATTAAAAAAGGAGGGTATTAATATGACAAGAAGACATATTCTTGGATTCATCTTTGTCCTTGCCCTTTTGCCTGTTGTGGCATCAGCAACCACACCTATAGATACCCAGCCCTCATCTGATGGGACATTGGAGGCCTCTCTCATAGGCCTGAAGGTGAGGAATGGGGTGCTGACGGTCAAGTTCTCCATAAAGAACGTAACTGATAGAAGTGTTGAGCCTGGAATAAGCTTTGCCAAGGCATATTATATTGACATCAAGGAGAGGAAAAAATACTTTGGCCTCAAGGATGAGAAGGGTATGTATATAGCAGGCCCTGTGCACTATAACTGGGATGGTGGATTCTTCAAGCAGAAGATACCATCAGGTGGCAAGGCTTTTATCTGGATTAAATTCCCTGCACCTTCTGAAGAGACGGAGGAGATCGACATATATCTTCCAGGCTTTCTTCCATTTGAGGGCATCAAACTAAAACAATAGGTGATGATTATGGATTCATCAGCTCGTATGTTCGCCTGTCTGCTCATATTCGTCTTTATCACCCTGCCCCTTTCTGCCTCTGCCTACTCAGGCCCTGAGGACCCTGAAGCGGTGCAGGCCGCAGAGGCCGCACTCAAGAGGCTTGGGCCAGGGCGAGGAGCGGTCAGGATATCAGGGAGTTCGATAGGGATCATCGGTATCAAGGCTATTGGCTATTCCAGCAGCGTTGTGGAGCTAAACAAGGAGCTTGCTGAGCTTGGTGCTGAAAGGGTTGGGACAGAGGTGAAGGTCTCGCTGTCCGGGGATGTGCTCTTTGATTTTGACAGGTGGGAGATAAAGAAGGAGGCAGAGGAGATTCTGAGAAGGCTTGCCAGAGGGATCAGGGAGCTTGGCTGGAGGCATGTATTGATTGAAGGGCATACAGACTCAAAGGGCCCTGAGGCATATAACCTGAGGCTTTCGGAGAGGAGGGCCGAGGCGGTTAAACAGTGGTTTATTGAAGAAGGCGGACTGGCTGATCTTGAATTTGAGACAAAGGGCTATGGAGAATCCAGGCCTGTCGCCCCAAATAAAAACCCTGATGGCAGTGACAACCCCGAAGGCAGGGCAAAAAACAGGAGGGTGGAGATAAGGATAAGCAGGTAATTTGTTATGAGCAATGCTAAAGATCAACAGCTCTATAACAGTTAGAGAACAGCATCTCATACAACATGTTGTATATTTCAACCCTAACGAAGGAAACTACAAAGGATTGCAGATAGGTTAACAGGCTATTATAAAAACTTGCACTTCGTAAGTGCAAGTTTTTTGGGGTTTGTCAAAAACAAAAAACTTGTGTGATTCACATTCACATAGATCGTTTCAATTTTCTTAACTTTAAGTCTATCCAATAGTTGGGATCTTGAATCTGCTCATTCTCAGGATCATAATTGGCTTCAACTTCTTCCCAAAGAGGTGTTCTCTTGATTAATTCGCATACTCTATCCATAGGTGTTTTACCATTAAGCATACTGTGGGGCCTCTCCCAATTGTAATAATGCTGCCACTCTGCAAGCCTGTCCTCTATATCAGGACTGCTAACATCAACTACTGCATAAAACTCTTGCAAATCAGTCAGATGGGACCTCTCTACCTTACCATTCAAGTGTGGTGAACCAGGTTTTATAGGTCGAAACTTTATACAATACTCCATAAGCTTTTCTTGAAATTTATATGCAAAAAATTCACTGCCCCTGTCTGTTTGTATTCTTTGAATAGAAAAAGGTATCTCTTCTACCACTTTCTCTAAAAACTCTATACTGTACTTGGCAGCCTTCCTTGGATATAGGCCTAATACCCTGTATCTGGTACAATCATCTATCGCTGTGTACTGGTATAAACCAGGGGCTATCTTACATATATCCATTTGTACTCGTTCACCTGGTAATAATCGTGTGTATCTCTTTGCACCCTTCTTATTTCTTCTTTTCCTTTGAAGAGGTGATCTGTTATGATGCTTTAGTATCTTATGTATAGTTGCCAATGAAAGAGAAATATCATGATGTCTTTTTAACTCCGGTTGTATTCTCCTCGCTCCTAACTTCCTTTTATCACGAAGTTCAAGAATTATTTGCTCTTCTTTGTCAGAAATCTTTTTATTAGGACTATTATGTGGCTTCTTGGTTTTGTCTTTTAAACCTTCTATCCCTTCAGCCTCATAACGCTTTAACCATTTCCTTAATGTAGGACGAGATATACCGCATTTTAAACAAACAGTTCCAGCATTTCCTATTTTCTGATATAACTTAATCCACTTAAATCGTTTCCTTTGATCTTTATCCATCTACCTATTATACACTGAAACCATGTCCGTGAATCGCACAGTCACTCTTCAACCCCTCTTTAGACTCACTCCTTTTTACTCTCTAACTAATGCCTGATATTCAACCGCCATGCCTTAGATGGTTCAGATGTAGATCTCAGGCTAATACCTTTACAATCAGGATTCCAAAGGTAGCTATGGTGAGGAT
>MTOQ01000042.1 GCA_002011735.1 Nitrospirae bacterium JdFR-81
TTGTTTCCAGTGATGGATCTTGACAGGATGATAGATATCTTTCAGATTTTCTTCCCAAAAAGTCTTAATAAGGGTGGATACTATGTCTCAACCAATGACCATAGCCTTTTTGTTACAATGTATCAATGAAAGATAGCGATAAAGAAGGCATGATGGAGCGATTCAGGACAGTGATAAAATTCCTTGTCGATGGAGAGGACTCACTGTCCAAGATCGATACCACCTGGCAATTAAGGCCTGATGAAGAAGATCCAGCCTCAATTGCACGGAATATCAATGCATCCTTTTTGATCCTGCTTTCAGGAGACGCCCATCCATCATATACAGACGCAATGGAGTATCTTGACAGGCTGGAATCCCATCCATCATGGAGAGAGGCTATCTGTTTCTACAGGAAGGGCATCGGACTGATAGAGTCAGAGATAGAGGTGAGGTATAAAAAAGACGAGGCATTTAAAAAGGCCCTTGATGGCCTTTATTCATGGCTTGTTGACCCACAGAAGACAGTAAAGGATCATGAGACAGCCATCAGGATGTTTTATCAGGTCTTCTTTCCCGAGGGTCTTTCAGCACTCAATGATAGAGAGGAGGGCATCAGGAGGCTGCGTAAAAAAAGGATGATAAGGATTACATCACTAAATCCCTCACCCATAAGCCGGCCTGAAGAGGAGATACTCTTTACATCAAATATTCTTCTGACAGTTTCTCATGGGAATACCATATCCGTGGGTGATCGGATAAAAGAGACGATCCAAAAAGTAATAGAAGAAGAACAGCTATACTGGTATGACCATCCCATCCCTGTGGGCATATCACCTGAACATAATGAGATCCTGTATGGTTTAGAAGGGCTTGACAATGCCATTGAGTTTGAAAAGAGGCAGGGCAATTTAGGGAAGGATCAGAGGATCCAGTGTGTGCTCTCTGTTTCTGTGACACATAAGGGGTTGCAGGGGATTGCAAGGGATTACATTGAGGATGAACTGAAAAAAGAAAAGGATATACGCAACTTAGAGGTCTATGTATTTACAGAGGCTGATACACAGAGGCTTATCAAGGAGATACTGATCCCCCTGTCTGAAAGGTACAGGACAGGGAATGGTGATGTTCTTAATAAGGTCTTTGGTGTTGATGGTGAGTATGGAAGGCACTATAGTTTTTTAAAGGCGATATCCGCCTTCTGGCAGGTCTTTATAAACCCCTCTGTTAAAGGGACATTCAAGATAGACCTTGATCAGGTCTTCCCACAGGAGGAGCTGTTAAGGGAGACAGGCCTGACCGCCTTTGGACATCTCAGGACACCGCTCTGGGGAGCAAAAGGGATTGACACCAATGGTAAGAAGGTCTATTTAGGCATGATAGCAGGTGCACTTGTTAATAAGGATGATATTGATAAATCCATATTTACCCCTGATGTGCCTTTCCCATCAAGATGGCCTGAACATGACGAGGTGATCTTCTTCAGCAAACTTCCACAGGCACTCTCCACAATGGCAGAGATGATGACACGATACAATGACGGGGTGGTTGATGGTAAGGAGCATTGTATCCAGAGGGTTCATGTCACAGGCGGGACAAATGGCATACTGATAGATGCCCTGAGACGATACAGACCCTTTACACCAACATTCATAGGCAGGGCAGAGGATCAGGCATACATGCTCTCAGTGCTCTTTAAGGATGATGAGCACCTCCGTTATGTTCACAAAGACGGCCTGATAATGAGGCATGATAAAGAGGCATTTGCAGGAGAGGCAATAAAGTTAGCCTTTGCAGGAAAACTGATCGGTGATTATGTCCGGATATTGTTATTCTCTTATTATGCCCGTGCACTGCCATGGTCATTCAGAGAGATAAAGCACGAGATTGACCCTTTCACAGGCTGTTTTGTATCGAATATCCCCTTTACAATCGTTTACCTCAGGTTTGCCCTGAAGCTAACATCATTCTTCAAGGACCGAAGGGATCAGGATGGGCTTGAGTTTTTCAGGCTCGGTATAAGGCGGCTGCACGGGGTGATTAATGAACTCTTGGATAACCCAGGTCTGTTAATCGGAGAATTCCATAAGGAAAAGAAGGCGTGGGATATTTTTTACGATATCCTTGAGATAGCTGAGAAGAAGATTAGAGAGGCTGATCCATTTGTCCTTGAAATAAGAGAGAGGGCAGAATCAATAGTTAATGATTGCAGGATAAACTTTGATAGAGGCTGAGTATCATGTTCCCTGTAAGACCCGAGAAGGAAGAGGCATTGAAGAGAAGGCTTGAATCCCTGGGGATTAGTGAAGGGGATATCAGGGAATCATTTATCCGTTCAGGTGGAAGGGGCGGACAGAAGGTGAACAAGGCATCCACCTGTGTATATATCAAACACATCCCAACAGGAATAGAGGTAAAATGTCAGAAGACACGCTCACAGGGGCTTAATCGCTATTATGCAAGGCAGATACTCTGCGACAAGGTGGAGGCACTGATCAAGGGGAAGGAGTCTGAAGAGGCACA